>NZ_JBSSDH010000048.1:0-1212 GCF_054060555.1 Pseudomonas sp. TE6283 | reverse complement strand
AGACACTCTCCAAGCTCAGAAAATAGCGTTTCTCATACTCTACTGGAGACAGCTGCATAGCACTGCTGTGTCGACGCTTGGGGTTATAGAACATCTCGATGTAATCGAAAATATCACTTCGGGCTTCGTCACGCGTTGCGTAGATCTTTCGTCGGATTCGCTCCCGCTTCAAAAGCTGGAAAAAGCTCTCGGCTACGGCATTGTCGTGGCAGTTTCCCCGTCGGCTCATGCTGCTGATCACATTGTTGGCCTTCAGGAAGCTTTGCCAATCTGAGCTACTGAACTGACTGCCTTGGTCTGAGTGAATCATCACTTGCTGCTGTGGCTTGCGTCGCCACACGGCCATCAGCATGGCGTCGATGGCCAGGTCGCTGCTCATCCTGGGCTTCATTGACCAACCAATGACTTGGCGAGAGAACAGATCCAACACTACCGCCAGGTACAGCCACCCTTCATAGGTGCGGATGTAGGTGATATCGGTCACCCAGACCTTATTCGGCTCACTGACCTTGAACTGCCGGGCCAGATGGTTGGGCGATGCCACTGTTGGTTTTCCGCCATAAAACCCAGGACGACGGCGATAGCCCGTTTGCGAACGCAGCCCCTCTGCCTGCATCAAGCGACCGACTCGATTTCGCCCACAGATCTCTCCCAGCTCTCGAAGGTCATCGTGAATCTTGCGATAGCCATACACGCCTCCGCTTTCTAACCAGGCATGCTTGATCAAGCCAAGCAGGCGTTGATCTTCTTTGGCTCGGGCAGATTGAGGCTCGGCCAGCCAAGCGTAGTAGCCGCTGGGATGCACCTTGAGGGTTTGACAAAGACGCCGCACCGGGTAATCGATCGAGTGCTTCTTGATGAAGGCGTACTTCAGCCGCACTCCTTGGCAAAGTACGCGGCGGCCTTCTTTAAGATGTCTCTCTCTTCCGTCACCCGCTTGAGTTCAGCGCGCAGCTTGCGCAGTTCGGCCTGCTGATCATCGTCGTGCTGACGCTGCTCTTGGGGCTTGCTGTAGACCTTGATCCACGCGTAAAGACTGTGCACGGACATGCCCAAGCGCTGAGCGACATCGGCGACAGGTTTGCCTTTCTCGGTCACTTGCTTGACCGCTTCGATCTTGAATTCTTCAGGGTAACGCTGACGACTCATGGCACCTCCTATTTGGGCCTCATTATGAGGCTTGGAGGTGTCTACGAAACCAGGGGCGATTCA
>NZ_JBSSDH010000047.1:0-1234 GCF_054060555.1 Pseudomonas sp. TE6283 | reverse complement strand
CCCGGACACCTCTTAAGGGCGATATGATTCGCCCATTCAGGAGGTTCCATGCAAGAACGAAAGACCTATACCCGCGAGTTCAAGCAACGTGCTGCAAGCATGGTTCTTGACGACAACTGTTCGGTTCCCGACGTCTGCGCATCGATGGACGTCGGTCCAACGGCTCTGCGCCGCTGGGTGGATCAGGTTCGTAAAGAACGCCAGAAAGGACAGCCAGTGCCAGGCACCAAGGCGATCAGTGACGAACAGCGGGAGCTCCAGCAGTTACGCGCCAAGATCAAACGCTTGGAGACCGAGGCCGAAATCTTAAAAAAGGCTACCGCTCTCTTGATGTCGGATCCCGGTCGTTTTTCCTGATCGAGGAACTGAGAGAGTCAGGCTCGTATCCGACCAGCCAGCTTTGCAGTGCTCTGGGCGTTTCCCGTAGCGCGTTTTACGACTGGCTCCATCGCCGCTCAGTACCGGATACCGAGCGCGATGCGCTCAGGGAAAAGGTTGTGCAACTGCATGCTGAAAGCAGAGAAAGTGCCGGTGCAAGAATGATCTCTCAGTACTTGAAGGCCCAGCAGCTCAAGGTAGGAAGATACCTGGCTGGAAGACTCATGGCGGAGGCAAACCTGACCAGCAGACAGCGCCGTCGCCACCAATATCGCTCCAAAGGTGTTGAGGCATTTGTGGCCAGGAATCTCCTTGAGCGTAATTTCCGGCCAGCAGCAGTCAATCAGGTTTGGTGCGGCGACGTTACCAGCCTGATGGTCGGAAAGCGCTGGTATCACTTGGCTGTGGTCATTGACCTGTTCGCCCGCAGGGTCATTGGCTGGGCATTTTCTCTGATCAATGACGCCAACCTAGTCACCAAAGCACTGAGAATGGCTGTGGAAGTACGAGGCAAGCATGCGGGCTTGATGTTTCATTCGGATCAAGGTTGCCAATACACGAGCCAGCGCTTCCAATCCGAACTGCTTGAGCATGGCATAACCCAAAGCATGAGCCGCAGAGGCCAATGCTGGGACAACGCACCGACAGAGCGCTTGTTCGGCACGCTCAAGTCAGAATGGGTGCCCAGCAAGGGCTACACAGAGATCGAAGAAGCCAGACAGGATATGACCAGCTTCTTCATGCGCTACAACCGAATCAGGCTCCACAGCTACAACAACTACCTGTCGCCAATAGCCATGGAGCAGCAGGCGGCTTGATCACCGTAATCGGTGTCCGGAAAAACTTGACCAGAACA
>NZ_JBSSDH010000045.1:0-1556 GCF_054060555.1 Pseudomonas sp. TE6283 | reverse complement strand
ACGGGCATGGATGCCCGTCAAGCGCTGGGGCCCAGGATGGGCCCTGCAGCGCGGTCCTCCCGGGAGCAAGGCCGGAGTGAGGGAACCCCGGAGCGCAGCGCAGGGGCCGTATGAATGGAGCGCAGCGGCTTTGGTTACTTTGGCCAAGACCAAAGTAACCCGCCGTAAGGGCGGAAAGGTGAATAAGCGTCGACATCATAAATGAATGCGCATACAACTTTCAAAACCACCCAACAACAACAACAACAACAACAACAACAACAACAACAACAACAACAACAACAACAACAACAACAACAAGCACTCCCACTCACCCATCAAGCCTTATCAGCCAACCTCCCCACCAGCCCATCGACAAACGCCACCGCATTGATAACCCCCTCATGCCCATCAGCGATCACCGTCGAGCTAGCCAGCCCGTTGACCGAAGCCTGCGCCAGCAACCCCGCCTCCCCCATCCGCACCCGTTCCAAGCTACGGCTCTCGCTGGCCCACCAGCAATCCACCCGGACCACCAGCGGCCGCAGGCGAAACGCCTGGCTCAGTTCGACGTTGCGATCGAGCACAGCGAAACCATCGACGATCTCCCGCTGCAGATGCACATCCTCATGAATGGCCCGCAGCCGCTCGGCACTGACGCCCCCGGCAGCGGCCACCTGCTCGATGACCCACTCGGTCCGGTCGACCTCGGCCGGCAGACGCCCGGCCTCGTCGATGAAGCCGACGATACGGGCTTCACCCACACCCGGAGCGAAGGCCAGCAGACCACGCAGCAGGCTCTCGTCCGCCCGCGCTACCTGCACCACCTCGACGGGCTCGGCCTTGAGGCCGGACACGTCCTTCGGTAGCAGGGTATCGACCAGGCCGACGAAGCCCACCTCCTGACCGGCCTGCTCCAGGGCATGAGCCACCTCCAGCGCCAGGGCGCCACCCAGGGACCAGCCCAGCAGATGGTAAGGGCCGCTGGCCTGGGTGCGGCGGATCTGCTCGACGTAGTAGCCGACCATCGCCTCCCAGGACTCGTCCACCCAGCCCGGCACGGCATAGCACTTGTTGACCAGGCCGTACACCGGACGCTCGTCGGCCAGGCGGCTGGCCAGCGGGTAGTAAGCGTAGGCACCGCCGCCGCCCGGCGGCAGGCAGAACAGCGCCGGACGCTGGCGTTGGCAACCGTTGAGGTTGATCACCGACGTTTTCAGGCGATCCTTGCCGCCGCCGATGAAATTCGCCAGTTCCTCGAAGCTCGCCATCAGCATGAACTCATGCAGGCTGATGTTGATGGCGAAAGCTTCACGTACCCTGTTCACCAACGTGATCACCAACAAAGAGTGGCCGCCGAGCTCGAAGAAGTTGTCGTGCAAGCCAACCTGCTCGACCTTCAGCACTTCGCTCCAGATTGCGGCCAGTTGTTGCTCCAGCGCCGTACGCGGGGCCACGTAGCCCTGTTGCAGCTGGCTGGCGTCCGGTTTCGGCAGGGCCTTGCGGTCCAGCTTGCCGTTGGCCGTCAGCGGCCACTGCTCCAGCACCAGGAAGTGGGTCGGGACCATGTAGTCCGG
>NZ_JBSSDH010000044.1:0-2822 GCF_054060555.1 Pseudomonas sp. TE6283 | reverse complement strand
TACGAACTTTCGGGTCTTTCGTCTTCACCACCACAATCTGGCCGCAGCGCAAATTGCTTGGGTGTTATATGGTCAAGCCTCACGGGCAATTAGTATTGGTTAGCTCAACGCCTCACAGCGCTTACACACCCAACCTATCAACGTCGTAGTCTTCGACGGCCCTTCAGGGAGCTCAAGGCTCCAGTGAGATCTCATCTTGAGGCAAGTTTCCCGCTTAGATGCTTTCAGCGGTTATCTCTTCCGAACATAGCTACCCGGCAATGCCACTGGCGTGACAACCGGAACACCAGAGGTTCGTCCACTCCGGTCCTCTCGTACTAGGAGCAGCCCCTCTCAAATCTCAAACGTCCACGGCAGATAGGGACCGAACTGTCTCACGACGTTCTAAACCCAGCTCGCGTACCACTTTAAATGGCGAACAGCCATACCCTTGGGACCGGCTTCAGCCCCAGGATGTGATGAGCCGACATCGAGGTGCCAAACACCGCCGTCGATATGAACTCTTGGGCGGTATCAGCCTGTTATCCCCGGAGTACCTTTTATCCGTTGAGCGATGGCCCTTCCATACAGAACCACCGGATCACTAAGACCTACTTTCGTACCTGCTCGACGTGTGTGTCTCGCAGTCAAGCGCGCTTTTGCCTTTATACTCTACGACCGATTTCCGACCGGTCTGAGCGCACCTTCGTACTCCTCCGTTACTCTTTGGGAGGAGACCGCCCCAGTCAAACTACCCACCATACACTGTCCTCGATCCGGATAACGGACCTGAGTTAGAACCTCAAGGTTGCCAGGGTGGTATTTCAAGGATGGCTCCATGAGAACTGGCGTCCCCACTTCAAAGCCTCCCACCTATCCTACACAAGCAAGCTCAAAGTCCAGTGCAAAGCTATAGTAAAGGTTCACGGGGTCTTTCCGTCTAGCCGCGGATACACTGCATCTTCACAGCGATTTCAATTTCACTGAGTCTCGGGTGGAGACAGCGCCGCCATCGTTACGCCATTCGTGCAGGTCGGAACTTACCCGACAAGGAATTTCGCTACCTTAGGACCGTTATAGTTACGGCCGCCGTTTACCGGGGCTTCGATCAAGAGCTTCGCTTGCGCTAACCCCATCAATTAACCTTCCGGCACCGGGCAGGCGTCACACCCTATACGTCCACTTTCGTGTTTGCAGAGTGCTGTGTTTTTAATAAACAGTCGCAGCGGCCTGGTATCTTCGACCGGCGTGGGCTTACGCAGCAAGTGCTTCACCCTCACCGGCGCACCTTCTCCCGAAGTTACGGTGCCATTTTGCCTAGTTCCTTCACCCGAGTTCTCTCAAGCGCCTTGGTATTCTCTACCTAACCACCTGTGTCGGTTTGGGGTACGGTTCCCAGTTATCTGAAGCTTAGGAGCTTTTCTTGGAAGCATGGCATCAACCACTTCGCGCTCTAAAGAGCACTCGTCATCAGCTCTCGGCCTTGAAATCCCGGATTTGCCTAAGATTTCAGCCTACCACCTTAAACTTGGACAACCAACGCCAAGCTGGCCTAGCCTTCTCCGTCCCTCCATCGCAATAACTGGAAGTACAGGAATATTAACCTGTTTTCCATCGACTACGCTTTTCAGCCTCGCCTTAGGGACCGACTAACCCTGCGTCGATTAACGTTGCGCAGGAAACCTTGGTCTTTCGGCGTGCGAGTTTTTCACTCGCATTGTCGTTACTCATGTCAGCATTCGCACTTCTGATACCTCCAGCAAGCTTCTCAACTCACCTTCACAGGCTTACAGAACGCTCCTCTACCGCGTCATCAAAGATGACACCCGTAGCTTCGGTGCATGGTTTGAGCCCCGTTACATCTTCCGCGCAGGCCGACTCGACTAGTGAGCTATTACGCTTTCTTTAAAGGGTGGCTGCTTCTAAGCCAACCTCCTAGCTGTCTAAGCCTTCCCACATCGTTTCCCACTTAACCATGACTTTGGGACCTTAGCTGACGGTCTGGGTTGTTTCCCTTTTCACGACGGACGTTAGCACCCGCCGTGTGTCTCCCATGCTCGGCACTTGTAGGTATTCGGAGTTTGCATCGGTTTGGTAAGTCGGGATGACCCCCTAGCCGAAACAGTGCTCTACCCCCTACAGTGATACATGAGGCGCTACCTAAATAGCTTTCGAGGAGAACCAGCTATCTCCGAGCTTGATTAGCCTTTCACTCCGATCCACAGGTCATCCGCTAACTTTTCAACGGTAGTCGGTTCGGTCCTCCAGTCAGTGTTACCTAACCTTCAACCTGCCCATGGATAGATCGCCCGGTTTCGGGTCTATACCCAGCGACTAAAGCGCCCTATTAAGACTCGCTTTCGCTACGCCTCCCCTATTCGGTTAAGCTCGCCACTGAATATAAGTCGCTGACCCATTATACAAAAGGTACGCAGTCACCTAACAAAGTAGGCTCCCACTGCTTGTACGCATACGGTTTCAGGTTCTATTTCACTCCCCTCTCCGGGGTTCTTTTCGCCTTTCCCTCACGGTACTGGTTCACTATCGGTCAGTCAGTAGTATTTAGCCTTGGAGGATGGTCCCCCCATGTTCAGACAAAGTTTCTCGTGCTCCGTCCTACTCGATTTCACTGGCAAGAGATTTTCGTGTACGGGGCTATCACCCACTATGGCCGCACTTTCCAGAGCGTTCCACTAATCTCAAACCAGCTTAAGGGCTGGTCCCCGTTCGCTCGCCACTACTAAGGGAATCTCGGTTGATTTCTTTTCCTCAGGGTACTTAGATGTTTCAGTTCCCCTGGTTCGCCTCTTGCACCTATGTATTCAGTACAAGATAACCAGCTT
>NZ_JBSSDH010000043.1:0-3094 GCF_054060555.1 Pseudomonas sp. TE6283 | reverse complement strand
GGCTTCCCCATGTGAGAGTAGGTCATCGTCAAGATTCATTTCGCAAAACCCCTATCTGCGCGAGCAGGTAGGGGTTTTGTCTTTTCCGCGTTCCAACATCAACGCCTTACCGGCGCTCCTACAGGGATCGCGTCGGCTGTGGGGGTGGCGGTAGCCCTTTTCCTATGCAAGCCCTCGGGGCGTGGCTATCATGCCAGCCTTATTCCAAGTCGAGACTGGCATGCTGAAGTTGTTGAATCTCCTCAAGGATGGCCGGTTCCATTCCGGAGAGGCCCTGGGGGCCGCCCTCGGGGTAAGCCGCAGCGCCGTCTGGAAGCAGCTGCAGCACCTTGAGAGCGAACTGAACCTGACCATTCACAAGGTCCGCGGCCGTGGCTATCAGTTGGCAGCGCCACTGAACCTGCTTGAATCTCAGGCGATCGCCGGGTTTTCGGAGGGCGAGCCGTGGCCGGCTTTCATTCATGACACCATCGACTCCACCAATGCCGAGGGTCTGAGGCTTGCCGCCCAAGGGCAGGCGGCGCCGTTCCTGGTGCTGGCCGAACGCCAGAGCGCTGGGCGCGGACGTCGTGGCCGCCAATGGGTCAGTCCGTTCGCTGAAAACCTCTATTACAGCCTGGTACTGCGTATCGATGGCGGCATGCGCCAGCTCGAGGGATTGAGCCTGGTGGTTGGCCTGGCGGTCATGCGCACGCTGAAGACGTTCGGCCTGAAGGATGTCGGGCTGAAATGGCCCAATGATGTCCTGGCCAGCGGGCGCAAGATCACCGGCATCCTCCTGGAGCTGGTCGGCGATCCGGCGGATGTCTGCCATGTGGTGCTGGGTATCGGTATCAACGTGAACATGCAGGGCGGGGAGCGGATCGACCAACCCTGGACCTCCATGCGCGGCGAGACCGGACAGTTGGTGGATCGCAACCGCTTGGTGGCGGAGCTAAGTCAGCAGCTGCAGCATGAGCTGGCCCGTCATCGCCGCTATGGTTTCGCCGCGTTCCAGGAAGAATGGGAGCAGGCGCACCTGTGGCAGGGGCGGAAAGTTTCGCTGGTCGCCGGCACCACTCGCATCGATGGGGTGGCGTTGGGCGTGGATGGGCAGGGCGGCTTGCGTCTCGAGGTGGATGGTGTGGAAAAGAGCTTCAGCGGTGGCGAGCTCAGTCTGAGGTTGCGTGATGATTCTTGAGCTCGATTGCGGAAACAGCTTTATCAAGTGGCGCGTCATCCATGCGGCCGACGCCACCATCAATGTTGGCGGTATCGTCGACTCCGACCAGGCGCTGGTTGCGGCTGTCGCGGCGCTATCATCCCTGCGCCTGATCGGCTGCCGGATGGTCAGCGTACGCAGTGAAGAAGAGACTTCGGCGCTGTGTGCGTTGATCCTGGCTTCGTTCGGGGTCGAAGTGAGTGTGGCCCAGCCAGTGAAGGAAATGGCCGGCGTTCGCAATGGCTACGAGGACTACCAGCGCCTGGGGATGGATCGCTGGCTCGGCGCGTTGGGCGCCTATCACCTGGCGGGTCGCGCCTGCCTGGTCATCGATTTCGGTACTGCGGCCAAGGCCGACTATGTCGCGGCCGACGGTGAGCACCTCGGTGGGTATATCTGTCCGGGCATGCCGCTGATGCGTAGCCAGTTGCGCACCCACACCCGGCGAATCCGCTATGACGATGCCTCGGCCGAGCGTGCCCTGGGCAGTCTGGCACCGGGGCGCTCCACCGTCGAAGCGGTCGAGCGTGGTTGCGTGTTGATGCTCCAGGGCTTTGCCCGTACCCAGATCGAGCAGGCGAGGGCGCTTTGGGGTGAGGATTTCACGGTCTTCCTGACCGGAGGTGATGCGCCGTTGGTGCAGGACGCCGCACCTCAGGCGCGGATCGTGCCGGATCTGGTCTTTGTCGGCCTGGCCATGGCCTGCCCAATTGAGTCGAGGTGACTATGCGCTGGTTGTTTCTGCTGTTGGTAGTGCTCAACGTCGTTTATTACGTGTGGCACCAGCAGGAAGCTCCGCTTAAGGTCAAGGAAGTCGCCCCGTTGTCGTTGTACAAAGGCTCCCAGCAGGAAATACGCCTGTTGCGCGAGACCGGGGCTGCGGCACCTGCCAGGCGGCGCGACGAATGCCTGGTAGTGGGTGGTCTGGCGGCTCGCGAGCAGCTCGATGCCCTGCGTCAGCGCCTGGTCAGTCTGGATATCGTCGCCCTGCCGGTAGTTGGGCAGCTGCCGGGCGCCGAAGGCTTCTGGCTCAAGGTAGCCCCTGAAAGCGAGCGTTTGCTGGACCCTGCGGTGCTCTCGACTCTTTCCAAGGATTTCAAAGACTTAAAACACAAAATTATTTTGTGCGAGGGTATTGCAACTGCTGAATAGCTTGATAGAATGGCGCCCGCTTCACAGGGAACACCACTGAGGTGGTAGAGCTGGAAGCGGTGTCAAAGCAGCTAAGTTTCAGATTTGATTGAAAAAATTTGAAAAAACGCTTGACACTGGGGCGGCAGACAAATAGAATGCCGGCCACATCTGGAGGGATTCCCGAGCGGTCAAAGGGGACGGACTGTAAATCCGTTGCGAGAGCTTCGAAGGTTCGAATCCTTCTCCCTCCACCAGTTTTAGCGAGAGCCGCAAGCTCCGCGGGTATAGTTTAGTGGTAGAACCTCAGCCTTCCAAGCTGATGATGCGGGTTCGATTCCCGCTACCCGCTCCAAGTTTGCTGTTGTTGCGCAAAGTGTTTCGCTCTTGTAGCTCAGTTGGTAGAGCACACCCTTGGTAAGGGTGAGGTCAGCGGTTCAAGTCCGCTCAAGAGCTCCATATAAACAAGGCAGATATGAAAATATCTGCCTTTGTTTTATAGGCTGTATGACAATTTCTTCTGCGGAGGACTGTATCGATGGCTAAGGAAAAGTTTGATCGTTCGCTACCTCACGTTAACGTCGGCACTATCGGCCACGTTGACCACGGTAAGACTACTCTGACTGCAGCGCTGACTCGCGTCTGCTCCGAAGTTTTCGGTTCGGCCGTCGTTGAGTTCGACAAGATCGACTCGGCTCCGGAAGAAAAAGCGCGCGGTATCACCATCAACACCGCTCACGTCGAGTACAACTCGAACATTCG
>NZ_JBSSDH010000042.1:0-7114 GCF_054060555.1 Pseudomonas sp. TE6283 | reverse complement strand
AAGATCAAGATCAAGATCAAGATCAAGATCAAGATCAAGATCAAGATCAAGATCAAGATCAAGATCAAGATCAAGATCAAGATCAAGATCAAGATACATGGAGTAAGTGGAGACTACTGGCAATGCTTCTTCTGTTACAGTCACTCACTGACAAGCCAACCTCCACAGGAAAGGTATATTACCACCTCAACTGTGAAAGTTGGCTAATCACCAATTCAAACAATCACAGTTCCGCCGCCAACCTCGACCCTTGATTGATCGCCCGCTTGGCATCAAGCTCCGCCGCCACGTCAGCGCCACCGATCAGGTGTACCGACTGCCCGGCCGCAACAAGGCCATCATGCAACTCGCGCAGCGGATCCTGGCCAGCGCAGATGACGATGTTATCCACCGCCAGCAACTGCGGCTCGCCCTCGCCAACCCGCACATGCAGGCCAGCATCGTCCACGCTCAGGTACTCGACGCTGTTGAGCATCTGCACCTGCTTGTTCTTCAGCCCCGTGCGATGAATCCAGCCGGTGGTCTTGCCCAGGCCATCGCCGACCTTGGTCTTCTTGCGTTGCAGCAGGTACACCTGGCGCGCCGGCGCATGAGGCTCGGCCTTGACCCCGGCCACACCACCACGGGCCTGCAAACGCGTGTCGATACCCCACTCCTTCCAGAACGCCTCACGGTCCTGACTGGTGGCCACGCCCTTGTGCACCAGGTATTCGGACACATCGAAACCAATGCCACCGGCACCGATCACCGCCACCCGCTCGCCCACCGGCTTGCGCTCCAGCAGCACATCCAGGTAGCTCAGCACCTTGGCGTTGTCGATGCCGGGAATGGCCGGCGTGCGCGGGGCGATGCCGGTGGCCAGGATGATCTCGTCAAACTCGCCGGACACCAGCGCAGCCACATCGACACGGGTATTCAGGCGCAGGTCGACACCCGTGGACTTCACCTTGTTGCGGAAGTAACGCAGGGTCTCGTAAAACTCCTCCTTGCCCGGCACGCGCTTGGCCACGTTGAACTGCCCACCGATCTCGCCTGCGGCATCGAACAGCGTCACTTCATGACCACGCTCGGCGGCCACGGTGGCGGCTGCCAGGCCAGCAGGGCCAGCGCCGACCACCGCGATGCGCTTCACCGCCCTTACCGGCAGGTAGTTGAGCTCGGTCTCATGGCAAGCCCGCGGGTTGACCAGGCAACTGGTCAGCTTGCCGCCGAAAGTGTGGTCCAGGCAGGCCTGGTTGCAGCCGATGCAAGTGTTGATCTCGTCGCCACGGCCTGCAGCGGCCTTGTTGACGAAGTCAGGATCGGCCAGGAACGGCCGGGCCATGGAGACCATGTCGGCATCTCCCTCCGCCAGCACCGCCTCGGCCACCTCCGGGGTATTGATGCGATTGGTGGTGATCAGCGGGATTTTCACCGCGCCGCGCAGCTTTGCGGTGACCTTGCTGAACGCCGCGCGCGGCACCTTGGTGGCGATGGTCGGGATGCGCGCCTCGTGCCAGCCGATACCGGTGTTGATCAGCGTGGCGCCGGCCTGCTCGATGGCCTTGGCCAACAACTCGATCTCGTCCCAGGTGCTGCCGCCCTCGACCAGGTCGAGCATCGACAGGCGGAAGATGATGATGAAGTTCGGCCCCACCGACTCGCGCACCCGGCTCACGATCTCCACCGCCAGGCGCATGCGGTTCTCGTAGCTGCCGCCCCAGCGATCGGTGCGGTGGTTGGTGTGGGCGGCGAGGAACTGGTTGATGAAGTAGCCTTCCGAACCCATGATCTCGACGCCGTCGTAGCCGGCGCGTTGGGCCAGGCTTGCGCAGGTGACGAAGTCGCGGATCTGCTTCTCGATGCCCTCCTCGTCCAGCTCCTTGGGCTTGAACGGGTTGATCGGCGCCTGGATGGCGCTGGGCGCCACCTGTTTCGGGCTGTAGGCATAGCGTCCGGCATGCAGGATCTGCAGGCAGATCTTGCCACCGGCGGCATGCACCGCCTCGGTGACGATCCGATGCTTGTCGGCCTCTTCCTCGGTGCTGAGCTTGGCCGCGCCCGAATACACGCCGCCTTCGTCGTTGGGCGCAATGCCCCCGGTGACCATCAGCCCGACCCCGCCACGAGCGCGCTCGGCGAAGTACGCGGCCATGCGCTCGAAGCCGCCCGGGCGCTCCTCGAGTCCGGTGTGCATCGAACCCATCAGGGTGCGGTTGCGCAGGGTGGTGAAGCCCAGGTCGAGGGGGGCCAGCAGGTGCGGGTAACGGTCGGTAGCCATGGATGGACTCCACAGGTGGCGTGATCACGGAATGCGGGCACCTCTACCAAGCCTCTACAGCAGCGTGGCGGGGCCCGTCGTTTGTCTGAGGTCGACATTAAACAGGCGTTTGAACACGCTCAATGATCGAAACTGACAACTTACTGATCCTGCTGCACAGTGGACCTGCGCTTCAATACCAGAGCGGCAGCCGCACAACCTGCGCAATCTGGCCATCCGAAGCGCATCCGAGGGTCGTCGAGAAGCGTTCTGAAATAAAACCCCGAGTACGCAGCGCAGTCCGACGAAAGGAAGGTGGGAGCTAAAGGCTCGGGAGGAAGGAGATTTCGTCACGTCACGGCAAGAGCGTCTTTACCATAGGCACGCACGCCAGTTGCAGCCCGGATGGGGAATGGTAGATCGAGCACGCTTCACCAGCAAAACCGTATCGCCGATAGAAAGGGGCCGCATTCAAAGTCGCATCAAGCCTGACTTGCTCCAGGCTAAAAGCCCTGGCCAAACACTCCAGATAATTTAACAGCCTTTTACCGATGCCTTGCTGCATATACGCAGGATGTACAAATATCGCACCGATTTCGCAACTCTCCAGGTCAAGCATTCCTGTCGCAACTGGAACGCCATCCAGACACCCCAGATAAAAGTGCTTATCCATGAGTTTGTAATAGCCGTCCTCTGCCGCCCCTGCAGTCCAGGCCAAAAGCTGCGTCTCGGTATAGGCACCGAGGCACTGATGCCGTATCGCTAGAAGGCGAATGTCAAACGCTGTCTCGGCGTCGTCATGACTGGCTCGTCGAATTTCAAACATCGCATACTCCATCTGCATTTCAGACGGAGAACAAAAAACCCCGTCCATCTCTGGCGGGGCTTGGGGAACACGTCAGATATTACACGCGTGTGGCCTCATGACCCGCCTAAGGCGTCCATCGAGGGGCACATCATGTAAACCTGCCATGCATTGATCATGGCCGCATAGTGCAACGACCGACCAACAAAAGCAATGACGAAGCCGCACGGTAAATGCCGGCCTCGGACAACCACCACAAGTAATCCGGGGCAGGCATCAACCTGATTCAGACTGCGCAGCACTCAGCGCCCAAACGACATGGATGCTGAAGCCACACGTCAATCGACAGCAACCAGACCTTCGGTCTGCCGCCGCCACAGACGCGAATAGAGTCCCTCTTTGGCCAACAATTCGCTGTGGGTACCACTCTCTGCAATACGCCCCTTTTCCAGGACCACCAGACGATCCATACGGGCGATGGTAGACAATCTATGCGCGATGGCAATCACGGTTTTATCTTGCATGAGAACCTCCAGGCTCTCCTGTATCGCTGCCTCGACTTCCGAGTCCAGCGCCGAGGTTGCTTCATCCATGACCAGTATGGGCGCATCCTTGAGCAATACGCGCGCAATCGCTATACGCTGACGCTGCCCCCCCGAGAGCTTTACCCCGCGCTCGCCGACATGGGCGTCAAGCCCGGTGCGCCCCAGCCCATCGGAAAGCTGAGGAATGAATTCATCGGCACGCGCCTTGCGCAGCGCCTCCAATATCTCGTCGTCGGTCGCGCCCGGTTTGCCGTAAAGCAAATTATCGCGAATGGAGCGATGCAGCAGGGAGGTGTCCTGAGTGATCACCCCGATGCATTCGCGCAGGCTATCCTGCTTAACCTCTGCAATGTCCTGGTTATCGATCAAAATACGCCCGTCCTGCAGATCGTAGAGACGCAACAATAGATTGACCAACGTTGACTTACCCGCGCCGGAAAGGCCGATCAGCCCTATCTTCTCTCCCGGTTTGATAACCAGATTCAGGTTCTCGATCACGCCGCGACGCCTGCCGTAATGGAAATTGACATCCTCGAAACGAACTTCGCCATTGACCAGCGCCAGGCGTGCAGCCTGCTGACTGTCAGTGACGCTCAAGGGTTGGGAAATGGTTTGAAGCCCATCTTCAACCATTCCAACGTTTTCAAAGATGCCGTTGACGACCCACATGATCCAACCAGACATATTGACGATACGAATCACCAACCCGGTGGCCAGGGCAATAGCCCCTATCGAAACCATCGATTGTGCCCAAAGCCACAATGCCAAGCCGGTGGTGGCGACGATCAACAAACCGTTCATGCCAGTAATGACCACGTCCATACTGGTTACCAATCGACCCGCCAACTGAGTTTTCTCAGTCTGCTCGGCAATCGCCTCACGCGCGTAGTTCTGCTCAACACGTGTATGAGCGAACAACTTGAGGGTCAGTATGTTGGTGTAGCCGTCAACGATACGCCCCATGAGTTTCGACCGGGCATCCGAGGACACGACCGAACGTGCCTTGACACGCGGCACGAAATAGATGAGCGCACCGATGTAGCCTGCGATCCATGCCAACAAAGGAACCATCAAACGCCAGTCGGCGTCTGCGAACAACACCAAGGTGCTGGTCGTGTAGATCAACACATACCACAACGCATCCACGGCCTGAACAGTCGACTCGCGCAGTGCATGACCCGTTTGCATGATGCGCTGCGCCACACGCCCGGCAAAGTCATTCTGGAAGAAGTTCAAACTCTGTTTGAGCACGTAATCATGGTTCTGCCATCGGATGAGGCTGGTCATGCCTGGCCCGATAGCCTGATTCACCAATAATCCATGCAGAGCGACAAACAATGGACGAAAGAGCACCGCCACCACCGCCATCCAGACGAGCTCTCCCCCATGAGCGAAGAAGATATCGGTACCAGGGCCCGCTTGAGCCAAATCAATGATCCTGCTCAGATACCTGAATAGGGAAACTTCAATCAAGGCAACAAATAGACCGACCACCAATAGCGCTGCAAAACTAGGCCAGACCTGCCGTATGTAGTAAATGTAGAATGGCATGACCCGATCCGGAGGGCTCGCCGTGGGGGCCTCGCGAAAAATATTGATCAACTGTTCGAAATGACGATAGAGCATTAGATCTCACGCCCGCACTGCGGGCTCTCCTTGTCGTAGAGGTGAACGACCGCGCCGTGGGCAGCGGTCGCTCTTGAGGCCCGACGATGTCCGTAGACTCAAGAAAACTCGTCGGGGCTCAGCCTTCGTTGGCGACTTTGGCGAACAAGATGAAAGGTTCCCTGGTGACGCAAGCGCCTCTGTCAAACTGCCAGCGTTCGTTCAAGCTCTCGGGCTGCCCCGCGACCCCCAGTGCCTTGCGCAGAGCACGCATCTTTTCCGGCATGACCGGACTCAGCAGCGTCGAAACCAGTACCAGCCCTTCATGCAGTGTCTGCAGTACGGCGTTGAGCTCATCACGTTTCGATGCATCTTTAGCCAGTTTCCATGGCGTGCGCGCCGAGACATAGCGATTCAACTCCCGCACGAAGGCCATAATATTTTCTGTGGCAAGCCTGATTTTCATATCATCGACCCACCCCATGATGCTTTCCTGCAACTGCCGGCTCTGCTCGATCAATCCCTCTTCGTCAGCCCCATGCGCTCGGGAGGTTGGCACGACAAAATCACAATACAGCCCAATCATCGTAAGAGTGCGTGACACCAGGTTGCCGAGATCATTGGCGAGGTCCTTATCCAGACGGTTCTCGATGACGTTGTCGCTGATTATTCCATCTACGCCAAATGGTATCTCTCGAACCAACACATATCGTAATACATCGGCCGTGTATTTATTCGCCGCGACTAATGGGGCGACTCCATTTTTTAGAGACTTGCTCATCTTGTAACCGTCACTACCCAGCAGATGTCCGGATACGTAAAGCTTTCTATACGGCGAAAGCTCCAAGGCCTTGCACATGGCAAGCCAGAACAATGTATGGGGGCGGAGGATATCCTTTCCGATAATGTGGCGCACGGAGGGCCAATAGCGTTCAAAACTATCAGCTTGGGCGGCCAATGGGGAAACGTAGCTCAACAACGCGTCGAACCAGACATAGGTTACATGGTCGCGATCCCAAGGTAATGGGATACCCCACGAAAGTCTGCTTTTCGGGCGTGAAATACTGAGGTCGCCTATAGGTTCCTCAAGCAGCACCAGCATTTCTTTAGCATAATTATCCGGTTGAATCACGCCTGGATTGGACTCAATAAAATCCTTGACCCACCCCCTGTACTTTTCCATTCTGAAAAAATAATTGACCTCTCGCCTCAACTCCGGGGGCTCCTTGTCCTCCGGAAGTTTACCGCCCACCAACTCCTTCTCAGTGACGAAGCGCTCTTGCCCCACAGAGTAAAGTCCTTCGTACTCTGCTTGATAGATATCCCCCCTCTCATATAACAAGGCCAGCGCCGTGGAGACATAACGCTTGTGACTTGCGAGTGTGGTCCTCACAAACTGCGTAGGCTCTACGCCGAGTTGCCCCCAAGCAGCCATGAAAAGATCCGCGTTGCGATCGACAAAATCCTGTATACCTTCGCCATTCGCGGCCGCCGCCTTGGCAATTTTCTCGCCATGTTCATCGGCACCGGTCAAGAAAAAAACATCCCGACCCGCCAAGCGAGAATAACGCGCCAGCACATCGGCATGAATACTCGCGTACGCATGCCCTAAATGAGGGCGATCGTTAACATAATAAATAGGTGTCGTAATATACAGAGAATCCATGATTTTCCTCAAACCAACAGGTCCATCCACAAGGCCGTCAAAAGAATTTTGCCTCAGGCATGATTCATCCCAATGAAGCCGCAAGCCGCACCCTGCGCATAATTGATGACAGCAGATTGCTCGATAGGTTGTGCACGAATAAGAGTACCCAGATAATGCTTGAATCGCCCCTGGTTTCCTAGACACTCTCCAAGCTCAGAAAATAGCGTTTCTCATACTCTACTGGAGACAGCTGCATAGCACTGCTGTGTCGA
>NZ_JBSSDH010000041.1:0-12945 GCF_054060555.1 Pseudomonas sp. TE6283 | reverse complement strand
CGACCACCGTGCAGCAGCGCACCGAAGATCTCCCATACAGAGAAGTCGAACGCGTAGGAGTGGAACAGCGTCCACACATCCTGCGGGCCGAAGCCAAACCAGGCGTCGGTCGCCTTGAACAGGCGCAGCAGATTGTGATGCGGCAGCAAGGTACCTTTCGGCTTGCCGGTCGAGCCCGAGGTGTAGATCACATAGGCCAGGTTGTCCGGCTGGGTCAGGTGCTCGGGGTTTTCCTCGCTGTAGCCGGCCAGATCATCTTCCAGCTTCAGGCTGCGAACCTGCGCCGGTACGGGCAGAGCGGCCAGCAGATGCCCTTGCGTCAGCAGCAGTTGAATACCGCTGTCTTCCATCATGTAGCTCAGGCGCTCCTGCGGGTACTCCGGATCCAGCGGTACATAGGCGCCACCGGCCTTGAGAATCGCCAGCAGGCCGACGATCATCTCGAGCCCACGCTCCACCGCAATACCCACCAGCACATCCGGCCCCACGCCCTGCTCGCGCAGCTTGTGCGCCAGGCGGTTGGCGCGACGGTTGAGCTGGTCGTAGCTCAGCGATTGCCCGGCGAAAGTCACGGCGATTGCTTCAGGCGTACGCGATGCCTGCGCCTCGATCAGCTCATGGGCACACGCCATGCTCGGATAGCTGGCAATCACCTGCTCCGGATCGGCGCTCAGGGCAATCTCGCCCAAGGCCCGTTGCGGCGCGTCCGCCAGCCCTTCCAGCAGCTCGACGAAGTGCGTCGCCAACTGCCCGACAGCCGATTCGGCGTAACGGGCGCGATCGAACTTGAAGCTGGCCGACAACCTGTCGCCCACCTGTGCCACCAGCGTCAGCGGATAGTTGGTCTGTTCCTGGCTGACCACCTCGCCGAACGCCAGCTCCTGGGGTGCACCGGCCTGCAAAGCCTCGGACACCGGGTAGTTCTCGAACACCAGGATATTGTCGAACAGCGCCTCGCCGCTCCAGCCGGCCCAGCGCTGGATCTCGTACAGCGGCGTGTGCTCATGCTCGCGCAAGGCCAGGTTCAGTGCCTGGACCTGTTGCACCCACTCGTCAACACGCTGCTCGGAACGTGGGCTGGCGACCACCGGCAAGGTGTTGATGAACAGCCCCAGCTGCTCCTCGACGCCCGGCAGCTCGGCCGGGCGACCCGCCACGGTGGCACCGAAGGTCACGCTGGCCTGGCCGGTGTAGCGCTGCAACAGCAGCAGCCAGGCCGCCTGGACCAGGGTGTTGAGAGTGACCCGCTGCTCCCGGGCAAAATCGCCCAGGCGCTGGGTGCGCCGTGCATCGAGCGTAACCTCATGCTCGGCCTGCCCATGCCCCTGGGCGTCGGACCGCAAGGCCTGGGCCAGGCGCGTAGGCTCGTCCAGCCCGGCCAGGCGCTCGCGCCAGAAGGTTTCACTGGCCTGCTGGTCCTGATGTTGCAGCCACTGGATATAGTCGCGGTAACGGCTGGTCTTGGCCGTTGGCACGACACCGGCGTAACGCTGCAGCACCTCGCCGAACAGCCGCGAGCTGCTCCAGCCATCCAGCAGGATATGGTGGTTGGTCAATACCAGCTGGTAGTGCTGCTCGCCGGTACGGATCACCGCCAGGCGTAGCAGCGGACCGCTGGCCAGGTCGAAGCCGGCGCGCAGGTCGGCCTCGGCCCAGGCCTGCAACGCGGTCGGCAGGTCGGCCTGAGCGCGCCAGTCCAGCTCCACCAGTGGCAGACGCGCCTCGCGCAGGACAACCTGCAGCGACTGGTCGTAACCGCTGACGAAGCTGCTGCGCAGCACCTCGTGGCTGTCCAGGGTGGCCTGCCAGGCCGCGACGAAGCGCGGCACATCCAGGCCCTGCACCTCGACCCGCAGCTGGTTGATGTAGTTGCCCGCCGCCTGCTCGTAGAGGCTGTGGAACAGCATGCCCTGCTGCATCGGCGACAGCGGGTAGATGTCCTCGATATTGCCCGCCGCCACCGGCAACGCCGCCAACTGGCGCTGGTCGAGGCTGGCCAGCGGGAAGTCCGACGGCGTCACGCCCGCCACGCCCGGGGTGGTGCAGTGGGCAATCAGCTGGCGCAGTTCCTCGGCGTACTCGTCGGCCAGGCGCTGGATCTGCCCACGCTCGAACACCGCGCTGCTGAAGCTCCAGTCCAGGGCCAGTTCACCGGCGTAGACCTGGCCATCGATGCTGAGCAGGCTGCCCAGCGGCGCCTCCGGGCTCTGCCCCTGTCCCGCGCCTTCCGGCGCCGGGACGAACAGGCCCTGCTCGCTGTCGAAGCTGCCATCGAACTGCCCCAGGTAGTTGAATACGATGCTGCCCTGGGCCAGGGCGCCGAGGGCCTGGCGGGCCTGCTCGTCGCCCAGGTAGCGCAGCACGCCGTAGCCGATGCCCTTGGCCGGCACGGCGCGCAGCTGTTCCTTGACCGCCATGATCGACGCGCCCAGGTCGCTTGCCGGGGTCAGTTTCAATGGATACAGGCTGCTGAACCAACCGACCGTGCGGGTGATGTCGAGGTCGTCGAACAGGTCTTCGCGGCCGTGGCCTTCCAGGCGGATCAGCGCGTGCGCCTCGCCGGTCCAGCGGCGGATGACCCGGGCCAGCGCCGTCAGCAGCAGGTCGTTGACCTGGGTGCGGTAGGCGGCCGGCGCCTCCTGCAGCAGTTGCCGGGTCAGCTCGGCGTTCAGCTGGGTGCGCACCGAGATCTCATGTTTACGCTGCTGACCGCCCTCTGGGTTCGCCCCGGGCAGGACGTCGCTGACACCCTGCAACTGCGCCTGCCAGTAAGCCAGCTCGGCCGCCAGCGCGGGGCTGCGGGCATGCTCGCGCAGGTGCTCGGCCCAGGCCTTGAGCGAGCTGCTCTTGGCCGGCAGCACTGGCGTCTTGCCGGCCAACAGGGCCTGGCAGGCCGCCTGCAGGTCTTCGAGCAGGACGCGCCAGGACACGCCGTCGACCACCAGGTGATGGATCACCACCAGCAGGCGCTGCTGGCCTTCGGGCAGGTCGATCAGCACCACCCGCAGCAACGGGCCATGCTTCAGGTCCAGGCTGCGCTGGGCCTCGTCGGCCAGCTCCGGCAGGCGCGCGGCGTCGTCCAGCTGATGCACCCACAGCAACTGCTGCGCATCGACCGGCGCGAATTGCCCCTGCCACTGCCCCTGCTCTTCGCTGAACCGCAGGCGCAGGGCATCGTGCTGCTCCACCAGGAGCTTGAGCGCCGCCTGCAGCAACGCCACGGTCAACGGCTGGCGTGGGCTCAGCATCACCGCCTGGTTCCAGTGGTGACGCTGGGGAATCGCGGTATCGAAGAAGCGCGCCTGGATCGGCAGCAACGCCAACGAGCCGCTCACCAGCTCGACCACTTCGGCTGCCGGCTTCTTCTCGATCAGCTTGGCCACCGCCGCCAGTTGGCCGATGGTCTGCTTCTCGAACAGCTGCTTGGGGCTCAGCTTGATGCCCTGGCGCTTGGCCCGGGCGATGATCTGCAGGCTGAGGATGGAATCGCCGCCCAGCTCGAAGAAGTTGTCGGTGCTGCCCACCTGCTCGCGCTTGAGCACTTCGCACCAGATCGCGGCAAGTTTCTCCTCGATTTCGCCCACCGGCGCGGTGTAGCGCTGCCTGGCCACGCCCGGCTTGGGCAGGGCCTTTTTGTCCAGCTTGCCGTTGGCGGTCAGTGGCAGGCGCTCGAGCAGCAGCACCTGTGTCGGTACCAGGTACTCCGGCAGGCGCGCCTGCAAGGCCTGGCGCAGCGCCTCGGCCTGCAACTCGACGCCCGCCGCCGGTACGGCCCAGGCCACCAGTTGCAGACGCGACGGATCGCTGTCCAGGGGCAGCGCCAGCACCACGGCTTCGCCGACCCCAGGCAGGCCTTGCAGCACCTGGCCAACTTCGCCCGGCTCGACCCGGTAGCCGCGAATCTTCACCTGGTCGTCGCCGCGCCCCAGGTATTCCAGCACGCCCTGGTCCAGGCGCGCGCGGTCACCGGCACGGTACAGCCGCTCGCCACTCTGGCCAAAGGGGTCGGGGACGAAACGCTCGGCGGTCAGCCCCGGCTGGCCGACATAGCCCTGGGCCAGGCCCTGGCCACCCAGGTACAGATCGCCTGCCACCCGCTCGGGCAGCGGGTTGAGGTAGGCATCCAGCACCCGCGCCTGACCGTTGTCCAGCGGCCGGCCCACCGGCACGCTGCGCCAGCCGGGCAGGCGTTCGCCGACTTCGTGGGTGAGGATGCCCACGGTGGTCTCGGTCGGACCGTAGTGGTTGATGATCCGGCAGCCGGGCTTCAGACGCCGGACCTGCTCGATCAGGGCCCAGGAGCTGGCCTCGCCGCCGAGGATCAGCAGTTGCTCGGGCAACACCCGCTCAGGCTGCGCGGCCTGCAGCAGGCCTTGCAGGTGGCTGGGCACGATCTTCAGCACATCGACCCGGTGCTCGGCCATGTAGCTGGCAAAACCGTCCGGATCGAAGCCCTGGTCGTGGCCCAGCAGGTGCAGCAGCCGGCCCGAGGCCAGCGCGCCGAACAGCACGGTGTGGCCCAGGTCCGCGGCCACGGTGGAGACCATCGCCAGGCTGGCGCCGGGTTGCAGGTCGAGGCGCTGCAGCACGCCCTGCAGGTAGTTGGCCAGTGCGCCGTGGCTGATCACCACGCCCTTGGGCTGCCCGGTGGAACCCGAGGTGTAGATGATGTAGGCCGCTTGCTGCGGATCGATGTGTACCGCCGGTGGCTGGTCGCTGCGGTCGCCGTGCTGCGCTGCGTCAAAAGCCAGCGCCGGGCACACGCCCAGCCCCGCCGCCTGGGCGTCGCCAAAGGCGTGCACCAGCAGGCGCGCGTCGCTGGCCTGCAGCAGTTGCTGCAGGCGTTCGGCGGGCTGGCGGCTGTCCAGCGGCAGGTACACCGCGCCCAGTTTGAGCACGGCCAGCAGGCTGGTCACCCATTCGATGGAGCGCTCCTGGCACAGCGCCACGGTCATGCCCGGGGCGATACCCTGTGCCTGCAGATAGTGAGCGAAGCGGTTGGCTTGCTGCTCCAGCTCCGCGTAGCTGACCATGCGATCACCCGCGCGCAGCGCCGGCTGCTCGGCACCGGTATTCAGGCCCTGGCGCCACAGGGCGAGGAAGTCCGCCTGCGGCCAGCTGTGGGTGCTGGCCTCGACCTGCGCGGCCTGGGCATCGGGGTGTTCGCACAGCGCCGCCTCGGGGTGCTCGACGAGCGTGCGCAGCACCGCCTGGAACGAAGCGGCCAGGCGCTCGATGGTCGCGGCCTCGAACAGGTCCGTGCTGTAGTTGAAGTAGCCTTGCAGGCCGTCGGGGGTCTCGGTGAAATCGTAGGCCAGGTCGAAACGGGCATCGTTGCCTTCGACCGGGAAACCGCTGACGCTCAGCTCGCCCAGCGTCTGCCGGGCCTGGGCAGCAGCCTCGGTGTCGGCCATGTTCTGGTTGATTTTCACCTGGAACAACGGGTTGTGCCCCAGGTTGCGCTCCGGCGCCAGGGCATCCACCAGGTGCTCGAACGGCAGTTCCTGGTGCGACTGCGCGCCGCTGACCACCTGCTTCACCTGCTCCAGCAGGGCCGCGCCGCTCTGGCGCTCGTCCACCTGCACCCGCAGCACCTGGGTGTTGATGAAGAAGCCGATCAGGCCTTCGACCTCCTTGCGGTTGCGCCCGGCATTGGGCGCGCCGATGCGAATGTCGGCCTGGCCGCTGTAGCGCGCCAGGGTCACGGCCAGGGCCGCGAGGGTCAGCATGAACACGGTCTGGCCCTGGCTGCGCGCCTGGGCCTTGAGCTTGGCCGACAGCGCCGCCGGCACATCGCTGCGCAGGGTCGCGCCGCGGTAGCTGGGGTGCGCCGGACGCTCATGATCCAACGGCAGTTCCAGCACCGGGTGCTCGTCCCCCAGTTGCTGCTTCCAGTATTGCAACTGGCGCTCGCCCTCGCCGGCCTCGAGCCAGGCGCGCTGCCAGATCGCATAGTCGGCGTACTGCACCTCGAGCGGTGGCAGGTCGGCGGCGCGGCCCTGGGACAGCGCTTCGTACAGGTGCACGAACTCCTGCACCATCAGTTCGCCCGACCAGCCGTCGGAGACGATATGGTGCATGCACACCGTCAGCACATGTTCGGTGGGCGCCAGACGCAGCAACCGGACCCGCAGCAGCGGCCCGTCGAGCAGGTCGAAGGGCGCATCCAGTGCCTCACGCACCTCGGTGCGCAGGCACTGTTCGATGTCCTCGCCCGGCCCGGCCTGTACCTCGCGCACTTCCAGGCTCACGCCCGACTGCTCAAGGACCTGCTGGTGAAACTCCCCCTCCTCGGAGACGAAACGCGTGCGCAGGCTTTCGTGACGCCGCACCAGCGCGTCCAGAGCCTCGGCCAGGGCCTGCTGGTTCAGCGAACCGCTCAGGCGCACCGCCATCGGCACGTTGTAGAAGCTGCTCTGCGGCTCCAGCTGCCAGAGGAACAGCATGCGCTGCTGGGCATAGGACAGCGGGATGCGCGGGCTGTCGTGGCGGGTGACGGCGATCGGCAACAGGCGGAAGCTCTGCCCGGTCTCGCGCATCTTGTCGAGGATCTGCCGACGCTGCTCCAGGGCAAGGCCGACAAAGCGCTTGGCGATACGTTCTGCTGTGCTCTTGTCCATCTCAGACGCCCGCCATTTCATTCATCATTCTTTCGATATCGGACAAGCCGTCCTCGCTCAACGACAGGCCGGTGGAGGCACAAGCCTGGGCAAAATCATTCAATTGCGGTTTCTCGAATAGCAGGCGCAGCGGGATGTCGATCCCCAGGCCCGAGTTGATCTTGGAAATCAGCTGGGCCGCCAGCAGCGAATGCCCGCCCAGCTCGAAGAAGTCGTCATTCAGGCCCACCCGCTCGACCTCCAGCACCTCGGCCCAGAGCGCCGCCAACTGCTGCTCCAGTTCGCTGACCGGGGCCACGTAGGCCGACTGCGCCTGGCGGGTATCAGGGGCCGGCAGCGCCTTGCGGTCGAGCTTGCCGTTGGGTAGCAGAGGCATGCGCTCGAGCGGCACCAGGTACATCGGCACCATGTAGTCCGGCAGGCTGGCGCCCAGGTGAGCCTTCAGTTCGGCGCGCAGGCCGCCCTGCTCCTCGGGCATCGCGTTGGGCACCAGGTAGGCGGCCAGTTGCTTGCCGCCCGGGCCGTCGATATCGACCACCAGCACCTCGCGCACCGCCGGATGCTCACGCAGGCGCGCCTCGATCTCGCCCAGCTCGATACGGAAGCCGCGGATCTTGACCTGGTGGTCGATGCGCCCGGCGTACTCGACCAGCCCCTGTTCGCGATAACGCGCCAGGTCACCGGTGCGGTACAGGCGGGCACCCGGCGTGGTGGCGAACGGATCGGGGATGAAGCGCTCGGCGGTCAGCCCCGGGCGGTTGTGGTAACCGCGGGCCAGCAGCTCGCCACCCACCAGCAGCTCGCCGATGGCCCCTGGCAGGGCCAGGTCGCCGTCGGCATCCACCAGGTGGATCGAACGCCCGGCCAGGGCCTTGCCGATCGGGATCTGCACCGGCAGGGGCTGCTCGCCGGTGACATAGGCACTGCAGTCATGGCTCATGACGCTGACGGTAGCCTCGGTCGGCCCGTAGGTGTTGAGCAGGCGCACATGGCCGAGCCCGGCCTGTTGCCAGGCCAGCACACCGTCGGCGGCCATGGCCTCGCCACCCATGTGCACCTGGCGCAGCACGCCATAGTCGCGCGGGCCCTTGGCCGCGAAGTCCTTGGCCAGCAGGTACCAGTAGGCGGTCGGCAGGTCGGCGAAGGTGATGCCTTGGCTCAGCACTTCGCGGTAGAAGGTCTCGCTGTCCCACAGTGTCGGGCCGCGTACCACCACGCTGGCGCCGCAGATCAGCGCCGGGTACAGCTGCTCGACGAAGGCGTCGAAGTTGAAGGTGGAGAACTGCAGCACCCGGTCGGCCGCCGACAGCCCGCAGAAGCCCTTGGCGACATGGGCGTGCCGGCTCAGGGCGGCAGCGCTGATGCCCACGCCCTTGGGACGGCCGGTGGAACCGGAGGTGTACATGATGTACGCCAGGTTGTCGGGGTCGCCCAGCTCGGGCAATGCATGGCTCGGCCAGGCGTCAAGGGCCTCGCTGTCCAGGCACAGGCTGCGCACCTGCGGCGCCACCGCCAGGTCCTGCAGCTGCGCGCTGTGGCCGAGCAGCAGGACGATGCCGCTGTCCTCCATCATGTAGGCCAGGCGCTCGTGCGGGTAGTCGGGGTCCAGCGGCACATAGGCGCCGCCGGCCTTGAGCACCGCCAGCAGGCCGACCACCATGTCCAGGCTGCGCGGCAGGGCGATGCCCACGCGAACATCCGGGCCGATGCCTTCCTGGCGCAGGCGGTGGGCCAGCTGGTTGGCGCGCTGGTCCAGGGCCTGGTAGGTGAGCTGCTGCCCCTCGCAGATCAGTGCCGTGGCCCGCGGCGTGCGCGCGGCCTGGTCGGCAATCAGCTGCTGCACGGTGCGCTGGTCGGGATAGACGGCCTCGTGCCGGCTCCATTGCTCAAGGAGGGTCTGGCGCTGCGCTGCGTCCAGCAGCGGCAGCTCGACGATGCGCTGCGCCGGTTGGGTACTGACTGCCTGCAACAGGTTCAGCCAGTGCCCGGCCATGCGCTCGATGCTGGCGTGCTCGAACAGGTCGCTGACGTAGGTCAGGGTCGCGCCCAGGCCGTCCTCGCTCTCGAAGGTGTCGAGGGCCAGGTCGAGATGCGCCGTGGGGTTGTCCCAGGCCAGGCCGGCGATGCTCAGCCCCGGCAGCTCGCGGACATTCTCCGCACGGTAGGCCTGGTGGTTGAACATCACCTGGAACAGCGGGTTGTGGCTGAGGCTGCGCTCCGGTTGCAGCGCCTCGACCAGTTGCTCGAAGGGCAGGTCCTGGTGGGCCTGGGCCTGCAGGGCGGTGTGCTTGACCTGCTGCAGCAGCTCGGTGAAGGTGGTCTGCAGGTCGAACTCGGCCTTGAGCACCTGGGTGTTGACGAAGAAGCCGATCAGCCCTTCGGTCTCGGCCCGGGTGCGGTTGGCGATCGGCACGCCGACGCGGATATCGGCCTGGCCGGTCTGGCGGTGCAACAGGCTCTGGAACGAAGCCAGCAGCAGCATGAACAAGGTCACCCCTTGCTCGCGCGCCTGCGCCTTGAGCGCCTGGGCCAGGGCCGCCGGGACCTCGAGGGTCAGGCTGCGTCCGGCATGGCTCTGTACGGTGGGACGCGGGTGATCGGTGGGCAGCTGCAGCACATAGTGCTCGCCACCCAGCTGCGCCAGCCAGTAGTCCAGCTGGCGGGCCTGCTCGCCGGCCTCCATCCACTGGCGCTGCCAGGCGGCGTAGTCGGCATACTGCACGGCCAGGGCGGGCAGCTCGGGTTGCTGGCCCTGGCTCAAGGCCAGGTAGGCGTCGACCACTTCGTCGACCATGATCGGCATCGACCAGCCATCGGCGACGATGTGGTGCAGGGTCAGCACCAGCACGTGGTCGTCCTCGGCCAGGCGTAGCAGGCGTACCCGCAGCAGCGGCCCCTGGCTCAGGTCGAACGGGCGCTGCACTTCGCGGGCCACGCGCTCGCGAACCGCCTCGGCGCGGGTGTCCTGGAGCGACTCCATGACCAGGGTGAAGGTGCTCGCCGGGTGAATGCGCTGAAGCGCCTGCCCGCCCTCCTGGTGGAAAGTGGTGCGCAGGCTTTCGTGGCGGGCCACCAGGGCCTCGAACGCCTGGCGCAGCGCTTCCAGGTTAAGCCGGCCTTTGAGTCGCAGGGCAGCGGGGATGTGATAGGCGGCGCTGTCCGGCTCCAGTTGCCAGAGGAACCACTGGCGCTGCTGGGCATAGGACAGCGCCAGCGGCTGGCCGCGGTCCACCGGCAGCAACGCCGGAGCCAGGCTGGCACTGCCTTGTGCGGCGAGCGCGGCGAAGCCTTGCAGGTCCGGGCACTCGAACAGGCTGCGCAACGCCAGCTCCAGGCCCAGCCCCTGGCGCACCCGGGCAATCACCTGGGTCGCCAGCAGCGAGTGGCCGCCGAGCTCGAAGAAGTTGTCGTGCAGGCCGACCTGTTCGACCTTGAGCACCTCGGCCCAGATCGCGGCCAGGCGTTGCTCCAGCTCGCTGCGCGGCGCCACGTAGTCCGCTTGCGCCTGGCTGGCATCAGGCTTGGGCAAGGCCTTGCGGTCGAGCTTGCCGTTCGGCGTCTGCGGCATCGCCTCGAGGAACACCAGGTGCGCGGGCACCATGTACTCCGGCAGGCCGGCCTTCAGGTGGCGCAACAGGTCGGCACGCAGATCGTCACCGGCCTGCGCGCTCGGCACCAGGTAGGCCGCCAGTTGCTTGCCGCCCGCACCGTCGATGTCGATCACCAGCGCCTCGCGCACCCCCGGGTGCTCGCGCAGACGGGCGTCGATCTCGCCCAGCTCGATACGGAAACCGCGGATCTTCACCTGATGGTCGACCCGGCCGATGAACTCGATGACGCCATCGGCGCGCAAGCGCGCCAGGTCGCCGGTGCGGTACAGGCGCCCACCGGCACTGGCGCCGAACGGGTCGGGAATGAAGCGCTCGGCGCTCTGGCCCGGGCGGTTGTGGTAACCCCGTGCCAGCAGCTCGCCGCCCACCAGCAGCTCGCCGATCGAACCCGGCAAGGCCAGGTTGCCGGCCGCATCGACCAGGTAGACACTGCGTCCGGGCAGGGCCTGGCCGATCGGGATCTGGCCGGGCAAGGCGGCCTGGCCAGTGACATAGTCGCTGCAGTCATGGCTGGTGATGCACACCGTGGCCTCGGTCGGGCCGTAGGTGTTGACCAGCCGCACACCGGCCAGCCCCGCGGCGCGCCAGGCCAGCACGCCATCGGCGGCCATGGCTTCGCCGCCCATGTGCACGCGGCGCAGCTGGCCGTAATCCCGCGGCCCATGGGCGGCGAAGTCCTTGGCCAGCATGTGCCAGTAGGCGGTCGGCAGGTCGCTGAAGGTCACGCCCTGCTCCAGCACCTGGCGGTACCAGGTCTCGCTGTCCCACAGCGCCTGGCCACGCAGCACCACGCGGGCGCCGCAGACCAGCGCCGGGTACAGCTGCTCGACGAAGGCGTCGAAGTTGAAGGTGGAGAACTGCAGCGCCCGGTCCGCCGCCGTCAGCCCGAAGCGGCCGACGAAGCCCAGCACGTGCCCACGCAGGGCCGCGGCGCTGATGCCAACGCCCTTGGGCCGGCCGGTGGAGCCGGAGGTGTACATGATGTACGCCAGGTTGTCCGCCTGGGTCAGGTTGGCCAGGTCGTCCTCGACGCAGCCTTGCAGCCAGTCGTCACCCTGGTCCAGGCACAGGTTGCGGACCTCTGGGGCAACGTTCAGGCGCGCCAGCACGCCCGACTGGGTCAGCAGCAGGCGCAGGCCGCTGTCCTGGATCATGTAGGCCAACCGGTCGTGGGGGTAGTCGGGGTCCAGCGGCACATAGGCACCACCGGCCTTGAGCACCGCCAGCACGCTGACCACCATGTCCAGGCCGCGCTCGATGGCGATGCCGACCGGCACGTCCGGGCCGACACCGAGGGCGCGCAGCTTGTGGGCAATGCGGTTGGCGCGGCGGTTCAGCGCCTGGTAGGTCAGTTGCTCGCCCTCGCAGACCAGCGCCACGGCTTGCGGGGCCTGGGCGGCCTGCGCCTCGAACAGCTGATGCACACAAGGAGCGGCGCTGAAATCGGCAGGTTGTTCGGACCCGCTCGCCAGCTGCCGCTGTTGCTCGAAGTCCAGCAGCGCCAGGTCGCTGATCGCCTGCTGCGGCTGCCGGGCGATGGCGCGCAGCAGGACCAGCCAGTAACCGGCCAGGCGCTCGACGGTGGCGCGCTCGAACAGCTCGGTGACATAGGTCAGGCTTGCGCCCAGGCCGTCATCGCTCTCGAAGGTGTCCAGGCTCAGGTCCAACTGGGCGGTGTGGTTGTCCCAGGCCAGCCCTTCGACAGTCAGCCCCGGCAGTTGGCGGGCATCGCCTGCGCGGTAGGTCTGGTGGTTGAACATCACCTGGAACAGCGGGCTATGGCTCAGGCTGCGCTCGGGCTGCAGCGCCTCGACCAATTGCTCGAAGGGCAGGTCCTGATGGGCCTGGGCCTGCAGGGCGGTGTGCTTGACCTGCTGCAGCAGCTCGCCAAAGGTGGTGCGCAGGTCGAACTCGGCCTTGAGCACCTGGGTGTTGACGAAGAAGCCGATCAGGCCTTCGGTTTCGGCGCGGGTGCGGTTGGCGATCGGCACGCCGACGCGGATATCGGTTTGCCCGGACACGCGGTGCAACAGGCTCTGGAATGAAGCCAGCAGCAGCATGAACAGGGTCACGCCCTGTTCGCGTGCCGTGGCCTTCAGGGCCTCGGCCAGCTCGCGTTCGAGGGTGATGTCCAGGCGCTCGCCGACATGGCTCTGCAACAGCGGACGCGGACGGTCGAGCGGCAGTTCCAGCACTGGCTGCTCGTCGCCCAGCTGTCCGCGCCAGTAGTCCAGCTGGCGGGTCTGCTCGCCGGCAGCCATCCACTGGCGCTGCCAGGCGGCGTAGTCGGCGTACTGGAACGCCAGGGCCGGCAGTGGCGCGGCAGCGCCCTGGCAGTAGCCGGCATACAGGCGCACCACCTCGTCGACCATGATTGGCATCGACCAGCCGTCGGCGACGATATGGTGCAGGGTCAGCACCAGCACATGGTCGTCTTCGGCCAGGCGCAGCAGGCGGGCACGCAGCAGCGGGCCGTTTTCCAGGTGGAATGGCTGGCGGGCTTCTTCGGCCACCCGCGCTTGCAAGGCGTCAGCGCTGACCGCATCGACAGCCAGGTCGAAGTCGCTGGCCGGGTGGATGCGCTGCCAGGTCTGCTCGCCTTCCTGATGGAAGGTGGTGCGCAGGGTTTCGTGACGGGCGATCAGCGCGGCGAAGCTGCTGCGCAGGGCCTCGATGTTCAGCTCGCCCTTCAGGCGCAGGGCCGAAGGGATGTT
>NZ_JBSSDH010000040.1:0-13528 GCF_054060555.1 Pseudomonas sp. TE6283 | reverse complement strand
GCGAAGCGTAGGGGCCGGATGAATGGAGCGAGGATTTTTTGGTGACTTTTTGATCCTTCAAAAAGTTACCCGCCGTAAGGGCGGAAAGGTGACTTTGCGCCATCATCGCAAATGAATGCGCATATAGCTTTCAAAACACACTCTCTCAAAGTCAAAGTCAAAGTCAAAGTCAAAGTCAAAGTCAAATGCGATCGGCGTGGGTTTTCACAGTTGTAAGCGCATTCATTAGCTATACTGACGCATAGTCACCTTTTCGCCCTTACGGCGAGTCACTTTTTGTCAAACGCCCGGAGCGCCGGCCGGACAAAAGTAACCAAAAAACGCTGCGCTCCATTCATCCGGCCTTGCTCCCGGGAGGACCGCGCTGCAGGGCCCATCCTGGGCCCCAGCGCTTGACGGGCATCCATGCCCGTCACCTCCCTGCGCAAGACCTGCGTTCGGCCTCCTGAAGTCGCGAAGGTACGGGCGGCGCCTGGGCTGACGCAGCTGTCGCTAGCGGGCTATGGCGCTAGACTCTTGATCGGCAACGGCAACGGCAACGGCAACGGCAACGGCAACGGCAACGAGCAGCACGTCTGCATCTGCGCGATCAGATAAACTGCCTTCATGTCTGATTTTTCTCTCCCCCAAGCCCCTCTGCATCGCCTGGACCTGCCTTGGTTACGCCACGCGAGAATCAACGCCGCGGTCCTGCGCCTGGACCTGATCGACCCACTGATCAGCGGCAACAAATGGTTCAAGCTGCGTCATCACCTGCTCCAGGCCCGCACGGCCAATGTCCCGGGCCTGATAAGCCTGGGCGGCAACCATTCCAACCATCTCCACGCCCTGGCGGCCGCCGGCAAGCGCTTCGGCTTCGCCACCGCCGGCCTGCTGCGTGGCCACCCCCAGGAAACACCGACGGTACAGGACCTGCGAGCCCTGGGCATGGAACTGCACTGGCTCGGTTTCGGCGGCTACCGCGCCCGCCATGAGCCCGATTTCTGGCAGCCCTGGCAGGCCAGGTACCCAGGTTGGCACTGTATCCCCGAAGGCGGTGGCGGCCTGGTCGGTGCCCAGGGCTGCGGGTTGATCGTCGAGCAATGCCGGGCGCAACTGGCAACGCTCGGCTGGACGGGCTACGACGCCTGGTGGCTGGCGGCAGGGACCGGCACGACCCTGGCGGGCCTGGTGCTGGAGGAGGCGGGCAGGCACGCCGTCCATGGCGCCCTCGCCGTGCCGCTTGATCACGGTGTGCCGGAAACCGTCGCGGCGCTGGCCGGCGTGCACGGCTACCAGTTGCACGACGCCAGCCGCGGCGGCTTTGCCCGTATCGACGACGCACTGCTGGCATTCATCGCCGACACCGAACGGCAAACCGGCATGCCGCTGGAAGCGCTCTACACCGGCAAGGCCCTGCTGGCCCTGCGCGACCAGGTCGAGGCCGGGTGCTTCGCCCCCGGCACCCGTCTGGTGTTCCTGCACACCGGAGGCCTGCAGGGACGACGCGGTTATTTGTAGGGCAGCATGCGCAGCAGCGTGTTGTCGCGCCGCACATAGTGGTGATAGAGCCCAGCCAGCGCGTGCAGGCCGATCAGCCAGTAGCCCCAGCTGCCGATACGCTCGTGCCAGCCCTTGATGAACTTGCTCAAGTCCGGATCCGGAGCGACGATGGCCGGCAGCTCCAGGCCATAGAACGGGATCGGCTTGTCAGCGGCGCTGAGGATCGCCCAACCGGCCAGCGGCAGGCCGATCATCATCAGGTACAGCAGCAGGTGCACCAGGTGCGACAGGCCTGTCTGCCAGGCCGGCGGCCTGGGCACGATCGGCGGCGTGGGGCGCGACAGGCGCAGGGCCAGGCGCAGCCAGACCAGCACGAACACCGTCAGCCCAAGCATGAAGTGCAGGTCTTTCATCAGGTCGCGTTCGGCGCTGCCCTTGGGGAACAGGCCGCGCAGCTCGATGCAGGCGTAGACGGCGGCCAGCAGCACCAGCATCAGCCAGTGCAGGGCGATCGACAGCCGCGCGTAATGAGCTGCGGGGGTGGATGAATCCATGGTGAGTCCTCGTCATCAGGTTGGAAAGGGCGCTCTTGCTGGCGCCTGGCTGTCATCGTAACGGTGCGGTGTAAAAATTGTGTTGATATGGGCAGGCAAGAATGCCTCGTGCTACACGGTCATCACCCCGCAAGGTGTGGCCAGCTGTCTGCCACCATGAACACCCGCTCGGCTTCGTGCCAGGTACCGTCTCCAGCCTCTTCAAGCCTGACCAGCAACTGCGCCGGCGCCACTTCATCCAGTTCTTGCAACCAGCTGTCGAACTGCTCGGCCGCCCAGCAACGGTCTGCCTCCACCCGCGCCGGTGCCAGCCACCCCTGCCGGGATACCGGTTGCCAGCGTCCGAGGGTGCAGTGCTCGAGGTAATCCGCCCAATCCCGCCGATGCAACCAGCGCCCGCGCAAATGCGTCGGATGAGCACCCAAAGGCGCCTCGGCATGTCCGGGCCAGGGATAGAACAGATAACCGCCGAGCCACAGGTGCGCCTGAACTTCGGCGATACCCAGGCCATCCAGCGCTTCGCGGCTATGCGGCTGACCGGAGATCCTCAGTTGATGACCGGCCAGGTGCGCCAGCTTGGTGCCGAGGCGGTCGTGGCAGCCGGGGCCGAGCCAGTGCGCAGGGTCCTGGCCATCGTCGACGGGTGGGCCCAGGTAGAGCTTGATGGCCAGTTCCAGATGATGATCGCCGTCACGGTCGCGCAGCAACAGGTCGAGTTCACCCAGGGTGCGCCCGCCGTCGCGGATTGCCAGGTTGGCCGCCAGCAGCTCGATGCCCGGCGCGTGCTGCAGGGCGAACTGCCAAAGGCTTTCGTAGTACAAGCCCAGCCGCCGACTGTTCAGGCGTGTCAGCCACCTCAGCAGCGGCGTGGGCGCCTGGTCGAGCGCCGCGAGCCAGTGGCCAAGGCGCTGCGGATCATCGGCCCAGGCGCTGCCCAGCAGCGGGTGGCGCTGGGGGCAGCCGGCCTGGGCCAGCAGCGGTGGCGACAGCAACGCCCAGGCCAGGTCGCGCACGGCAGGGTGGCGCAGCTGGCGGGGCAGGGACTCGAGATCGGCGAAGGGCATCATCCAGCGAGCATAGCCGGTTTGCCGCTGGCCGGTCCTTTCGCCCATAATCCCGGCATTGTCACCCCCGCCGCAGAGCTTTGCAGGAGCACCATGGAGCAATTTCGCAATATCGGTATCATCGGACGCCTTGGCAGCTCCCAGGTGCTCGACACCATTCGCCGACTGAAAAAATTCCTCCTCGAGCGCCACCTGCACGTGATCCTCGAGGACACCATCGCCGAAGTCCTGCCCGGCCACGGCCTGCAGACCTCCACGCGCAAGCTGCTGGGCGAGGTCTGCGACCTGGTCATCGTGGTCGGCGGCGACGGCAGCCTGCTTGGCGCTGCCCGCGCCCTGGCCCGGCACAACATCCCGGTGCTGGGCATCAACCGCGGCAACCTGGGTTTTCTCACCGACATCCGCCCCGACGAGCTGGAAGAGAAGGTCGCCGAGGTGCTCGACGGCCACTATCTGGTGGAGAACCGCTTCCTGCTGCAGGCCGAGGTGCGCCGTCACCACGAGGCCATCGGCCAGGGCGATGCGCTTAATGACGTGGTGCTGCACCCGGGCAAGTCGACGCGGATGATCGAGTTCGAGATCTACATCGACGGCCAGTTCGTCTGCAGCCAGAAGGCCGACGGCCTGATCGTCGCCACCCCGACCGGCTCAACCGCCTATGCGCTGTCGGCCGGTGGCCCGATCATGCACCCCAAGCTCGACGCCATCGTCATCGTGCCGATGTACCCGCACACGCTGTCGGGTCGACCGATCGTGGTGGACGGTAACAGCGAGCTGAAGATCGTCGTGTCCAAGGACCTGCAGATTTACCCGCAGGTCTCCTGTGACGGCCAGAACCACTTCACCTGCGCCCCCGGCGACACCATCACGGTGAGCAAGAAGCCGCAGAAGCTGCGCCTGATCCATCCGCTGGACCACAACTACTATGAGGTCTGTCGCACCAAGCTCGGCTGGGGCAGCCGCCTGGGCGGCAGGGACGACTGATGCTCGATCCGGCGCGCAGTTTCGACATCATCGGTGACGTGCACGGCTGTGCGCTCACCCTCGAACGCCTACTCGACGCGCTCGGCTACAAGCGGGTCGGCGGGGTCTGGCGCCACCCTCGGCGCCAGGCGCTGTTCCTCGGCGACATCGTCGACCGTGGCCCGCGCATCCGCGAGGCGCTGCACATCGTCCACGACATGGTCGAGGCCGGCCAGGCCTTCTGCATCATGGGCAACCACGAGTACAACGCCCTGGGCTGGGTCACCCCGGCACTGCCCGGCAGTGGCAAGGCCTTCGTGCGCGAGCACACCCCGCGCCATGCCCGGCTGATCGACGAGACCCTCACCCAGTTCGCCCAGCACCCCGGCGACTGGCACGATTTCATCCAGTGGTTCTATGAGCTGCCGCTGTTCGTCGACGCCGGACGCTTCCGCCTGGTGCACGCCTGCTGGGACCCGCGCCTGATCGAGCCGCTGCGCCAGCAGTACCCCACGGGGCGTATCGACGAGCACTTCGTGCAGGCGTCGGCGGTGTCCGGCAGCTTCGCCGCCACGGTGTGCAACCGCCTGCTGCGCGGTACCGACATGCGCCTGCCGGACGGCCTGACGCTGACCGGTGGCGATGGCCTGACCCGCGCCTTCTTCCGCACCAAGTTCTGGGAGGAAGACCCGCAGACCTACGGCGACATCGTCTTCCAGCCCGACGCGCTGCCCGACGAGGTGGCACGCACGCCCCTCAGTCACAGCCAGAAAAACGCCCTGCTGCGCTACGACGAGGACGAGCCATTGCTGTTCGTCGGCCACTACTGGCGCAGCGGACGCCCGGCGCCGATTCGCGCCAACCTCGCCTGCCTGGACTACAGCGCCGTGCTCTACGGCAAGCTGGCAGCCTACCGCCTGGATGATGAAACGCGCATCGACCCGCACAAGTTCGTCTGGGTCGACGTCGACCGTCCGCAGGCCAGCCAATGAACGTGATCGAAGTACTGCGCCTGCCGCTGGCGGTCGACCTGAGCGGTTTCGTCGCCTTGCTGCGCCGCCTGCAGGTGCCGCACCGGGTGGTGGAGGAGGGCGGGGAGCAGGTGCTGTGGACGCCGCCGGCCATGGCCGGGGATGTGCTCGAGTTGTACCGGCGTTTCCCTGACGGCAATGCCGATCTGCAGGCAATGCCCGAAGCCGTGGAAGTCGCTCCGGCGCCACCTTCGCTGAAGGAGCAGGCCCTGGCCTGCAAGGTCACCGCCGCGATACTGATCCTGAGCCTGGTGGTCGCCGCCGTGACCGGCCTGGGCGACAACCTGTCGACCATCGGCTGGTTCACCTTCCTGTCCTTCAAGGTGCAGGGCGACTACCTGTACTTCACCCCGTTGCTTCAGGGCCTGGCCGAAGGCCAATGGTGGCGCCTGGTGTCACCGATGCTGCTGCATTTCGGCGTGCTGCACCTGGCGATGAACGGCCTGTGGTACTGGGAACTGGGCAAGCGCATCGAGTTGCGCCAGGGGCCGTGGATGCTGCTGGGGCTGACCTTGCTGTTCAGCCTGGTGTCCAACCTGGCCCAGCATTTCACCAGCGGCCCGAGTTTGTTCGGCGGCCTGTCCGGGGTGCTCTACGGCTTGCTCGGGCATGTCTGGCTGTACCAGTGGCTGGCGCCCAATCCGCAGTTCAACCTGCCCAAAGGCGTTCTGGTGATGATGCTGATCTGGCTGGTGATCTGCCTGAGCGGCGTGGTCGGGCAGCTCGGCTTCGGCCAGATCGCCAACGCCGCCCATGTCGGCGGGTTGCTCATCGGATGCCTTACAGGGCTCTTGGGTGGCGCGCTGGCCCGGCGTAAACTGTCCGCCTGACTGAGGAGACAGCATGTCCACTTTCGCGCAAATGATCGAAAACATCACCCCCGAGATCTACGAGAGCCTGAAGACGGCCGTGGAGATCGGCAAATGGTCCGACGGCCGCAAGCTGACCGCCGAGCAGAAGGAGCTGTCGCTGCAGGCGGTGATCGCCTGGGAGATGAAGAACCTTCCCGAAGAGCAGCGCACCGGCTACATGGGCCCGCAGGAGTGCGCCTCGAAGTCGGCGCCGATCGCCAACATCCTGTTCAAGTCGGACTCGGTACATTGATCGAACTCGCTCGTGGCTCTTTGAGCAAGATGGCGGTGCGCCTGGACGCACCGGTCGTTCAATACAGCTTCCGCCTGGATGACGCCGAGGTGCCGGTCAACCCGCTGATCGGCCAGTCGATCCGTCTGGAATACCTCGGCGCGATCCACTGCAGCCATTGCGGCAAGCGCACCAAGACCAGCTTCAGCCAGGGGTACTGCTACCCGTGCATGACCAAGCTGGCCCAGTGCGATGTGTGCATCATGGCCCCGGAGAAATGCCACTACGATGCCGGCACCTGCCGCGAGCCTTCGTGGGGCGAGCAGTTCTGCATGACCGACCACGTGGTCTACCTGGCCAACTCGTCGGGCATCAAGGTCGGCATCACCCGCGCCACCCAACTGCCCACCCGCTGGCTCGACCAGGGCGCCAGCCAGGCGCTGCCGATCATGCGCGTGGCCACCCGCCAGCAATCCGGGCTGGTCGAGGACGTGCTGCGCAGCCAGGTGCCGGATCGCACCAACTGGCGCGCGCTGCTCAAGGGCGACGCCGAGGTGCTCGACCTGCCGGCCATCCGCGAACAGATCTTCGACGCCTGCGCCGACGGCATCCGCGGCCTGCAGGAGCGCTTCGGGTTGCAGGCCATCCAGCCGCTGACCGACGCCGAGGTGGTGCAGATGCGCTACCCGGTCGAGGCCTACCCGAAAAAGATCGTCAGCTTCAACCTCGACAAGGACCCGGTCGTGGAAGGCACGCTGTTGGGCATCAAGGGCCAGTACCTGATCTTCGACACCGGCGTGATCAACATTCGCAAGTACACGGCCTACCAGCTGGCCGTGCTCCAGTAAAAGGATCGTCACCATGCGTACCGAACAACCGCAAGTGATCTACCTCAAGGACTATCAGGCCCCCGAGTACCTGATCGACGAGACCCACCTGACCTTCGAACTGTTCGAGGACCACAGCCTGGTCCATGCGCAGCTGGTCATGCGCCGCAACCCCGAGCGCGGCGCCGGCCTGCCGCCACTGGTGCTCGATGGCCAGCACCTGGAACTGCTGAGCGTGCAGCTGGACGACCAGGCGCTGGGCGCCAACGACTACCAGCTCGACGACGACAGCCTCACCGTGCAGCCGAAGGGCGAGCGCTTCACCCTGGACACCAGCGTGAAGATCCACCCGGAGAGCAACACCGCGCTGGAAGGCCTGTACAAGTCCGGCAAGATGTTCTGCACCCAGTGCGAGGCCGAGGGCTTTCGCAAGATCACCTACTACCTCGACCGCCCCGACGTGATGAGCACCTTCACCACCACGGTGATCGCCGAGCAGCATCGCTACCCGGTGCTGTTGTCCAACGGCAACCCGGTCGGCAGCGGCCCGGGCGAGGACGGCCGCCACTGGGCGACCTGGGAAGACCCGTTCAAGAAGCCGGCCTACCTGTTCGCGCTGGTGGCCGGTGACCTCTGGTGCAAGGAAGACACGTTCGTTCGCCAGTCAGGCCGCGATGTGACCCTGCGCATCTACGTCGAGCCGGAAAACCTCGACAAGTGCGACCACGCCATGGTCAGCCTGAAGAAGTCCATGCGCTGGGACGAGGAAGTCTACGGTCGCGAGTACGACCTGGACATCTTCATGATCGTCGCGGTCAACGACTTCAACATGGGCGCCATGGAAAACAAGGGCCTGAACATCTTCAACTCCAGCTGCGTGCTGGCCCGCGCCGAGACCGCCACCGACGCCGCCCACCAGCGGGTCGAGGGCGTGGTCGCCCACGAGTACTTCCACAACTGGTCGGGCAACCGCGTGACCTGCCGCGACTGGTTCCAGCTGTCGCTCAAGGAAGGCTTCACGGTGTACCGCGACGCCGAGTTCAGCGCCGACATGAACTCGCGCACGGTCAAGCGCATCGAGGATGTCGCCTACCTGCGCACCCACCAGTTCGCCGAGGATGCCGGCCCCATGGCCCACCCGGTGCGCCCGGCGAGTTTCATCGAGATCTCCAACTTCTACACCCTGACCGTGTACGAGAAGGGCGCCGAGGTCGTGGGCATGGTCCATACCCTGCTGGGCGCCGAGGGCTTCCGCAAGGGCAGCGACCTGTACTTCGAGCGTCACGACGGCCAGGCGGTGACCACCGACGACTTCATCAAGGCCATGGAAGACGCCAACGGCGTCGACCTGACCCAGTTCAAGCGCTGGTACAGCCAGGCCGGCACGCCGCGCCTGGAGGTCAGCGAGGCCTATGACGCCGCCGCGCAGACCTACAGCCTGACCTTCCGCCAAAGCTGCCCGCAGACCCCGGACAAGGTCGAGAAGCTGCCGTTCGTGATCCCGGTGGCCCTGGGCCTGCTGGACGCCGAAGGCAACGACCTGCCGCTGCGCCTGGTGGGCGAGGCGCAGGCCGGCGGCAGCAGCCGCGTGCTGTCGGTGACCGAGGCCGAGCAGACCTTCACCTTCGAGGGGATCAAGGCCAAGCCGCTGCCGTCGCTGCTGCGCGGCTTCAGCGCGCCGGTCAAGCTGAGCTTCCCGTACGACCGCGACCAGCTGATGTTCCTCATGCAGCACGACAGCGATGGCTTCAACCGCTGGGAAGCGGGCCAGCAGCTGTCGGTGCAGGTGCTGCAGGAACTGATCGGCCAGCACCAGCGCGGCGAAGCGCTCACGCTCGATCAGCGCCTGATCACTGCATTGGGCACCGTGCTCGGCAATGAGGCGCTGGACCCGGCCATGGTCGCCGAGATGCTTTCGCTGCCGGGCGAGGCGTACCTCACCGAGATCAGCCAGGTGGCCGATGTCGATGCGATCCACGCCGCCCGCGAGTTCGCCCGCCAGCAGATCGCCGAGCAGCTGTTCGACGCCCTGTGGGCGCGCTACCAGGCCAACCGCGAGGTCTCGCGCAAGACCGCCTATGTGGCCTCGGCCGAGCATTTCGCCCGCCGCAGCCTGCAGAACATCGCCCTGTCGTACCTGATGCTGACCGCCAAGGCGCCGGTGCTCGAGGCGACCCTGGAACAGTTCGAGCACTGCGACAACATGACCGAGCGCCTCACCGCCCTGGCGGTGCTGGTCAATTCGCCGTTCGAGGCCGAGCGGGCCAAGGCGCTGGAAGCCTTCGCCGAGCACTTCAAGGACAACCCGCTGGTCATGGACCAGTGGTTCAGCGTACAGGCGGCCAGCACCCTGCCGGGTGGCCTGGCGCGGGTCCAGGCGTTGATGCAGCACCCGGCCTTCACCCTGAAGAACCCGAACAAGGTGCGCGCGCTGGTCGGTGCCTTCGCCGGTCAGAACCTGGTCAACTTCCACGCCGCCGATGGTTCGGGGTACCGTTTCCTGGCGGACCTGGTGATCGAGCTCAACGCGCTGAACCCGCAGATCGCCTCGCGTCAACTCGCCCCGCTGACCCGCTGGCGCAAGTACGACGACAAGCGCCAGGCGCTGATGAAGGGCGAGCTGGAGCGGATTCTCGCGTCCGGGGCGCTGTCCAGCGATGTGTACGAGGTGGTGAGCAAGAGCCTGGCGTAAGCCTGGTAGACATTGGGGCTGCTGCGCAGCCCATCGCGACGCAAGGCCGCTCCCACAGGGATGGCGCCAGGGCAGAATTGGCGCATATCCTGTGGGAGCGGCCTTGCGTCGCGATGGGCCGCAAGGCGGCCCCAATTGTTCCCGTGGTTAACAAAACATAACGTCCCGCTCGTTGTGTTCCGCCGAACAACCCCGATACGATGACCAAAAGCTATTCCAGGGCTCTGGAACAGGGTTTTCGCAGTACCTGGCAATAGATTGACCCACCACAAGAACACAACAGGGGGCAGTCATGAGAGAGCGGGCAAGGGCACGCTACAGCCTGGCGGCCAGCGCTATGCTGGCGCTGACGCTGGGGATCGGGTCCGGGCATGTCCTGGCGGCGGTGGCCGCCGAGGAATACTCGGTGGAGTCGGCCAAGGCCAGCCAGAGCCTGCTGATCGGCGCCACCCAAGCCGGGCAGCGCCTGGTGGTGGTCGGTGATCGCGGCCACATCCTGTTCTCCGACGACCAGGGCAAGACCTGGACCCAGGCCCGGGTCCCCACCCGGCAACTGCTCACCGCCGTGTTCTTCCTCGACGACAGGCGCGGCTGGGCCGTCGGCCATGACGCGCAGATCCTCGCCAGCAGCGACGGCGGCGCGACCTGGAGCAAGCAGTTCGAAGACCTGTCCCGCGAAGCCCCCTTGCTCGATGTGCGTTTCCTCGACCCGCAGCACGGCTTCGCCGTGGGCGCCTACGGTGCCTTGCTGGAAACCCTCGATGGCGGCCAGCACTGGCAGGATGTCGCCGAGCGCCTGGACAACCCCGACCAGTTGCACCTCAACGCCATCACCCAGGTGAAGGACGCCGGCCTGTTCATCGTCGGCGAACAGGGCGGCATGTTCCGCTCCAGCGACGCCGGCCAGAGCTGGACCAAGGTCCAGGGCCCCTACGAGGGCTCGCTGTTCGGCGTGATCGGCACCGCCCAGCCCAACACCCTGCTGGCCTACGGCCTGCGCGGCAACCTGTTCCGCTCCACCGACTTCGGCGACAGCTGGCAGCCGATCGAGCTCAAGGCCGAACGCGGCCCGCTCGAATTCGGCCTGGCAAGCGCTACGCTTCTCGAAGACGGCAGCCTGGTGCTGGTCGGCAACGGCGGCAGCGTGCTGCGCAGCCATGATGACGGGCAGACCTTCAGCGTGCGCAACCGCGCCGATCGCATTGCCCTGTCGGGCGTCAGCGGCCTGGGCGGTGGCGGTCTGCTGCTGGTCGGGCAAGGGGGCGTGCACCTGGCCTCGGCCGACGGTACCCAGGAGGCGCGTCCATGACCAGCCGGGAGAGCTTCGACATGCAGCACAAGGACAAGGCCACCCTGCTGGAACGCCTGATCTTCAACAACCGTCCCATTGTCATCGCCATCTGCGTGCTGGTGAGCATCTTCCTGTTCTGGCAGGCCACGCAGATCCGCCCGTCCACCAGCTTCGAGAAGATGATTCCGCTGCAACATCCGTTCATCGAACAGATGCTCGAGCACCGCAACGACCTGGCCAACCTCGGCAACACCGTGCGTGTGTCGGTGGAGTCGACCAAGGGTGACATCTTCGACAAGGACTATATGGAGACCCTGCGTCAGATCCATGACGAGGTGTTCTACATCCCCGGCGTCGACCGCGCCGGCCTCAAGTCGCTGTGGAGCCCCAGCGTGCGCTGGAGCGAGGTCACCGAAGAAGGCTTTTCCGGCGGCGAGGTGATCCCCAACACCTACAACGGCTCCCAGGACAGCCTCGACACCCTGCGCGACAACGTGCTCAAGTCCGGCCAGGTCGGGCGCCTGGTGGCCAACAACTTCAAGTCCAGCATCATCGACATCCCGCTGCTGGAAAGCTACCCCGACCCGCAGGACCCGGGGCGCCAGGTCAAGCTCGACTACCAGCAGTTCTCGCACCAGCTGGAAGAGAAGATCCGCGACAAGTTCCAGGCGCAGAACCCCAACGTCAAGATCCATATCGTCGGCTTCGCCAAGAAGGTCGGCGACCTGATCGACGGCCTGGTGATGGTGGCGATGTTCTTCGGCGTGGCGCTGGTGATTACCTGGGCGCTGCTGTACTGGTTCACCTGGTGCATCCGCAGCACCATCGCCGTGCTCATCACCACCCTGGTGGCGGTAGTCTGGCAGTTGGGGTTGATGCATGCGGTGGGCTTTGGCCTGGACCCGTACTCGATGTTGGTGCCGTTCCTGATCTTCGCCATCGGCATCTCCCACGGGGTGCAGAAGATCAACGGCATCGCCCTGCAGTCCAGCGACGCCGACAACGCCCTGACCGCGGCGCGGCGCACATTCCGCCAGCTGTTCCTGCCGGGGATGATCGCCATCCTCGCCGATGCCGTGGGCTTCATCACCCTGCTGATCATCGACATCGGGGTGATCCGCGAGCTGGCCATCGGCGCCTCGATCGGCGTGGCGGTGATCGTCTTCACCAACCTGATCCTGCTGCCGGTGGCGATCAGCTACGTCGGCATCAGCCAGAAGGCCATCGCCCGCAGCAAGAAGGACGCCACCCGCGAGCACCCGTTCTGGCGCCTGCTGTCCAACTTCGCCAGCGCAAAGGTGGCGCCGGTGTCGGTGGTGCTGGCGCTGCTGGCCTTCGCCGGCGGCCTCTGGTACAGCCAGAACCTGAAGATCGGCGACCTCGACCAGGGCGCGCCGGAGCTGCGCCCGGACTCGCGCTACAACCAGGACAACAGCTTCATCATCAGCAACTACTCGACCAGTTCCGACGTGCTGGTGATCATGGTCAAGACCCCGGCCGAGAGCTGCTCGATCCACTCGACCATGGCGCCGATCGACGAGTTGATGTGGACCATGGACAACACCCCGGGGGTGCAGTCGACCATCTCTCTGGTGACCGTGTCGAAACAGGTCATCAAGGGCATGAACGAGGGCAGCCTGAAATGGGAGACCCTGTCGCGCAACCCGGACATCCTCAACAACTCCATCGCCCGCGCCGACGGCCTGTACAACGCCGACTGCTCGCTGGCGCCGGTGCTGGTGTTCCTCAACGACCACAAGGCCGAGACCCTGGAGCGGGTCACCGCCGCGGCCAAGGCCTTTGCCGACAGCCACAACAGGGAAGGCCTGCAGTTCCTCCTGGCGGCGGGTAACGCCGGCATCGAGGCGGCCACCAACGAGGTGATCAAGTCGGCCGAGCTGACCATCCTCATCCTGGTCTACATCTGCGTGGCGGTGATGTGCATGATCACCTTCCGCTCGTTCGCCGCGACGCTGTGCATCGTCCTGCCGCTGGTGCTGACCTCGGTGCTGGGCAACGCGCTGATGGCGTTCATGGGCATCGGCGTGAAGGTTGCCACGTTGCCGGTGGTGGCGCTGGGCGTGGGCATCGGCGTGGACTACGGCATCTACATCTACAGCCGCCTGGAGAGCTTCCTGCGTGCCGGCCTGCCGTTGCAGGAGGCCTACTACGAGACCCTGCGCTCCACCGGCAAGGCGGTGCTGTTCACCGGCCTGTGCCTGGCCATCGGCGTGTGCACCTGGATCTTCTCGGCCATCAAGTTCCAGGCCGACATGGGCCTTATGCTGACGTTCATGCTGCTGTGGAACATGTTCGGCGCCCTGTGGCTGCTGCCGGCGCTGGCGCGGTTCCTGATCAAGCCGCAGAAGCTGGCGGGCAAGGAGGGCGGGTCGATCTTCGCCCATTGATTGCGGCTTGATCGCGGGGCCGGGGGGGGGGGGGGGGGGCGGGGGGGGGGGGCGGGGGGGGGGTATATTTGGGGCGTTTTTTTAAATGTGGGGGGCAATAAAACCACACCCACCCCCCCCCCGACAAGGGCAA
>NZ_JBSSDH010000039.1:0-15049 GCF_054060555.1 Pseudomonas sp. TE6283 | reverse complement strand
CTCGAGGCTGGCATTCCGCACGTGGACATGGTTCGCGACTCGCGCGAGATGGCCTGAGCCATCACGTTAGCCTGCTCTTTGTAGGAGCGGTCTTGGCGCGGGGGGGGGGGGGGGGGGGGGGGGGGGGGGGGGGGGCCCGCGGGGGGGGGGGGGGGGGGGGGGGGGGGGGGGGGGCGCCCCCCCCCCCCCCCGGCCCCGCGATGCGTATAATGGCGGCCATTTTCTCAATCGGTGCCTCCATGACCACCCTCGCCACCGCCCTCGCATCCTGCGACATGCTCCTGATCGATGGCCTGCACGCCTTCGACTTCACCCTCGACGCATCCGGCCTCACCATCGAATGCATGGACGGCCGCCAGCTGCGTCGCTGGTCCTTCACCCCCGACCAGGTCGCCGCCGCCACCGGCGCGGGCGACGACTGGAGCCTGGCCAGTGACGAAGGCGAGCATCGTCTAGTCTGTATGAGTGCTTTTCGTGCCCCGGATGAAGAAGACGATGAACAGGAAATGGACCCACCTGCTGACCGCTAGCCTCATGGCGTTTTCAGTCAACGCCCAGGCCGCCACGTTGCTGGTGGGCAGCTACACCGACAATGGCAGCGAAGGGATCTACCGCTACGACTTCGACGCCCGCACCGGTCAGATCGACGCCACGCCCCGGCAGGTGGTCAAGAGCGTCAGCCCTTCGTGGCTGGTGCTGTCCGCCGACCGGCGCCAGTTGTTCGCGGTCAATGAAACACCCAAGGGCCAGGTCAGCGGTTTCTCGCTAGGCAAGCAGGGCGAGATCAAGCTGCTGAACCAGGTGCCCAGCGAGGGTGACGAGCCGACCCACGCCAGCCTCAGCCACGACCAGCGCTACCTGTTCGTCGCCAACTACGCCGTCGCCGCCGACCCCGGTGGCAGCCTGGTGGTGATCCCGGTGGCTCGCGACGGCAAGCTCAAGCCTGTGGTGCAGCAGGCCCGGCATGCGCCGAGCCAGGTCAACCCCGAGCGCCAGGCCGGTGCCCATGTGCATTCGCTGGTGCTGTCGCCCGATGGCCGCCACCTGTACGCCAGCGATCTGGGCGCCGACAAGGTGTTCATCTACCGCTATGACGGCGCCAGCCCCGAGCATCCGCTGAGCCCGGCGATCCCGCCCTCGGTGACACTGCCACCGGGTAGCGGCCCACGTCACCTGCTGTTCGACGCCAAGGGGCGGCATGCCTACCTGACCCTGGAGATGAGCGCCGAGGTGGTGGTGTTCGATGTGCAGGACGGCGCGCTGACCGAGCGCCAGCGCCTGCCGCTGACCGAAAGCAAGGACGTCGCGGCGAAGGCCGCGGGCGGCCTGCACCTGTCGGCCGATGGGCGCTTCCTCTATGTCAGCAATCGTGGCACGGCCAACGAGATCGTGGTGTATGCTGTGGGCAAGGACGATGGCCGGCTCACCCTGCTGCAGCGCCGTTCGGTGGAGGGCGACCATCCCCGGGAGTTTGCCCTCGACCCGGATGGCAACTACCTGCTGGTGGCGAACCAGAAGAGCAACCAGATCGTGGTCATGCGCCGCGACCCACGCAGCGGCAAGTTGGGGGATACGGTGCAGAAACTGCCCCAGCAGGCACCTTCGGACATCAAGTTCCTCGAGTAAACGTTCGTTAACCCTGTAGGAGCGGCCTTGCCGAGGCGTCGGACCGGTCGCTCCTACAGAGGCGCGCGTGCAATTATCGATGGGGGTGATATTCGCTACTGCTGCAATGAATTTTTCCAGGCAGACGCATCGGCGTAAGTTTTGACCCAAGGCCCCGACGGGCCAACGTCAACCACCGAAGTCGAGGTCAGCCCACATGAACTTCAATCTCTTCCCGGTCATCGCCGCTTCCGCCATCTCCGCCTCCGTCGTACTGCCGGCCCACGCCCAGCTGGAGCAAAGCGCCAAGGCGTCCAACACCCACAGCTATACCCAGAAATACCTGCAGCAGAGCGCGCATTTCCACGCCGCCCTGAGCAAGCATGCCAATTGAGTGTGTAAAGCCATTGGTAATAGCACAACGCCATGTGATTTAATTTGACGCTGAATTTTTGACTCGCCAAAGGGGCAGAGCATGATGTGGCGTATCACGGCGGTAGTGCTGTTGTTGATGTCCGCGCCGATCCTGGCGCTTTGAGCGACACGCTGTCTCACTTGGCCATCACGGCCTTGAACAGCGGCGATGCCAGCCAGCCCTGCAACCAGCTCCGCAACCGCGGATAAGCCGCCTCGGCGAACCATTCGGGTTCGACCCCGGCAAACTGGCGCATCAGGGGCAGCAAGGCGGCGTCGGCCAGGCTTGGGTGAGCGGCCAGCAGATAGGGTCTGCCTTCGAGCAGACGTTCCAGCTCGGCCAGCCAAGGCTCGGCCTGGGCGCGGTAGTGCGCCCGGGTGTGCTCGGGGTAGCGCTCGGCGTACTTGTACAAGTTCACTTGCGCCTTGAAGGTGCCATCGTTGCGCGCGATCAGCGTTTCGGCCTGCCGCGCGGCGGCGGGGTCGGCCTGCAGGCGCCAGTCCTCGGGGTCATGTCGGGCCAGCGCCCAGCGCATGATGTCCAGGCTTTCCTCCAGCACCGCATCCCCGGTATCGAGCACCGGCACCGTGCCCTTGGGCGACAGTGCCAGCAGCTCGGCCGGCTTTTCCTTCATCTTTACCTCGTGGACCTGTACCTCGCAGCCGGCGTAGCGCAGGGCCAGGCGCGCGCGCATGGCCCAGGGGCAGCGGCGGAACGAGTAGAGGATCACCCGCACACCTGCACGTCGCTCAGGCCATTGCCCTGGCGGCGCACCTGGATCTGCACCGGAATGCGCTCGTGCATCTCCTGCACGTGGGAGATCACCGCCACCTTGCGCCCCTGGGCCTGCAGGCCGTCGAGGGCGTCCATGGCCAGTTGCAGCGACTCGGGGTCTAGGCTGCCGAAGCCTTCGTCGATGAACAGCGATTCGATACGCAGGGTGCTCGACGCCATGGATGCCAGGCCCAGGGCCAGGGCCAGCGACACCAGGAAGGTCTCGCCGCCCGACAGGGAATGCACCGAACGCAGCTCGTCGCCCATCTCGGTGTCCAGCACCAGCAGGCCCAGGGCGCTGCCGCCGCGCTTGAGGCGATATCGCCGGGCCAGCTGGCGCAACTGGCTGTTGGCGTGGTGCAGCAGCAGGTCGAGGTTGTAGCCCTGGGCGATCTTGCGGAACACATCGCCCGAGGCCGAGCCGATCAATGCATTCAGGCGTGCCCAACGTTGCCATTGCTGGTAGGCCTGGTCGATCTGTTCGGCCAGGGCCTGGCTGGCCTGTTGCCGGCGCTGGTCCTCGGCTTGTTGGGCGCGCAGCTCAGCGCATTGCTGCTCCTGGGCTGACAGCTGCACGGCCAGCTCGGCGAGGGCGGTTTCCAGCGCTTCGACGGACAGTTCGCCGTGGGCCTGTGCGGTGTGTTGCTGCAGCCGCTGCTCACGCTCCCCTAGCAGCACGCGGCCTTGCTCGACAGCTTTTTCCGCGGCCTGCAGGCGTTGGCGCAGCTCGCCCACCTGGCTGTCGTCGATGGCCAGCAGGCGGTCGAGGCCGGCGTCGTCCAGCTCCGGGTGTTCGCTGCGCCACTGGGCGATTTCGCCCTGCAGCTGCTGGTGCTCCTGCTCCAGTGCCTGTTGGCGCTGCTGGTTGGCCTTGAGCTCGCCGGCCAGTTGCACACCTTGGGTGTGCAGCGCCTGCAGTTGCCGGGCGCTGTCTGCCTCGGCGGCGCGAGCCTGCTCCAGCTGGGTGTCCATGTACTGTTGCCAGGCTTCGGCGCTGGGCTGATCGCCGAGCAGCTCGCCCAGGGTGGCCTGGGCCTGCCGGTGTTGCTCCTCCAGCGCGGCGAGCTTCTGTTGCTGCTGCTGCTGGCTGTGCAGGCGCGCCTGTTGCTGATCGCGCTGTTTGTCCAGCTGGACCTTGCGAGCCTGTTGCTCTTCCAGCTCGTCCTTGCGCAGGTCGAGTTGCTGACGGCGTTGGGCAATCTGCTGGTCGAGGCCGAGGAACGCATTGGCCGGGTCTTCGCGCAGGGCTTGGAGAATGTCCGGGGGCAGCACGCTTTCGAGGCTTTCGAGGGCCTGCGCGAGTTGCTGCTCGTCGGCGGCCAGGGCCTGGTGCTGTTGGTCGAGGTGGCGCTGGGCCTGTTGCTGGGCATCGCCTGCGACCTGCAATTGCTGGGTGAGGCGCGCGGCATCCTTTTGCAGGGCGAGCAGGGCGCCCTGGCGTTTCTCGTCGCGGTCGATCTCGTCGCCGAGGCGGCGCAACTGGCCGTCGAGCCACTTGCCACGGGCGCTGTCGTCCTGCGGCGCCAGTGCTGGCCACAGGGCATGGGCCTGGACCTGCTCGAGTAAGGGCTGCAGCTGCTCGCCCAACTGCTGCTGTTGCTGCTGGTAATCCTTGAGCTGGGCGTTTACCACGCCCAGCTGGGTGCGCAGCTCCACCAACCTGGTATTGAGCTGTTCGACCTGTTGCTGCGCCGCCGCTTCCTCGGCCTGGTCGTGGCGCCCGAGGCTGTGCAGCAACGCTTCGGGCTGATGGAACGGATGCTCGGCGCTGCCGCACACCGGGCAGGGCTCGCCATCGCGCAGTTGAGCCCGCAGTTCCTCGACGCTGGTGTTGCGCGCCAGGCGCTGGCGCTCGAGCAACTGGCGGGTCAGGGTCAGCGCCTGCTCGGCGCCCTCCAGTTCGGCCTTGGCCGCCGTGCCTTCGCCGATCAGTTGCTGGCGTTGCCGCATGGCCAATTGTTGGCGCTCGCGCAGCGCATCGATGCCGTTGCGCAGTTCCATCTCGCGGCCATGCAGGCGCGACAGCTCCTCGACCGCGCGTTGCTGCTTGCGGTTGTCCTGGAGCATGGCGCCGAGCAGGTCGATCTGCTCGGCCAGCGCCTGGGGTTCGGCCCCGGCCTCGCGGAACAGCAACTCGAAATGCTCGCGCTGGGCTTGCAGTTGGGCGTTGGCCTGACTGGCCTGGGCCTGCAGGCCGGGCAGCTCCTCGCGGCCCTTGGCCAGGCGGCCGCCGATCAGCATCACCTGTTTGAGCTGCGGCAGGTAGGCCTGCCAGGCGTCGGCCAGGCTGCCGAGCGCTTCGCTCTCGGCCAGGGCGCTGTCGATCAGGGCCAGTTGTTGCAGGCTGCGCTGCTGGCTGTTCTCCAGCTGCTGCAGTTGCTGCTGGGCTGCACCGACTTCCTGTTCGACCCGGGTGCAGGCTTCACGTTGCTCGGCAAGCTCCTTGTCCAGGCGCGCCAGGTCGCCCTGGGCGGCAAAGGCCTGGCGCAGGCGCGGGGCGTTTTCGCCGTGCAGGGCCTGGTGCTCGACCAAGTGCTGGCGGGCGGTTTCCAGGGCTTGCTGTAGCGCGTCGGTGTGTTGCTGCAGTTCGGTTTGCTGGCGCTGTTGCAGGTCGATATCGGCCAGTACCGGGGCCAGTTGCGCGGCCAGGTGCTGCTGGCGGTGGAACTGGTGGCGCTGGGGCGCCAGGCGCTCCAGGCGTTGCAGGTCGACGCGCTGCTCGGCCAGTTGCTGCCACTCGTGTTCGGCGTTTTGCAGGGCCGTGCCGGCTTCACCGTGCTGGGCCTGCAGGCGCTGATGTTCGGCAAACCAGGTGCGCTGCTGTTCCAGCTGGCGCTGGCGCGCCTGCTCGGCCTTGAACTGCTGCTGGGCCTGTTCCAGTGCCTGGTCGAGGGCGGCGCGGGCTTCGGCCTCCATCGGCAGCAGGTGCTCGGCCTGCTTCTTCAGGTCGTTGTGAACCTCGCCGGTTTCCCGCGCCTTGCTGAAGGCGCGTTGGCCCAGGCGGGTGTAGATCGCGGTGTTGGTGAGTTTTTCCAGCAGCTCGCTGCGCTCACGGTCGTCGGCCTTGAGGAAGGCGCCGAACTCGCTCTGGGCCAGCATCACCGCGCGGGTGAACTGCTCGAAGTTCAGGCCCAGGCGGGCCTCGACCAGTTGCTTGTATTCGTTCTTGCCGCTGCCCAGCAGTTGCTCGCTGTCCAGGTCGTAGAGACTCTGGCGGCTGTTCTGCAGTTTGCCGGTGGCCTTTTCACGGGCGCGGTTGGCTTCCCAGCGGGCGCGGTAGCGGCCGCCGTCGATGCCGATGAAATCGACCTCGGCGAAGCCGCTGCCAGTGCCGCGACGCAGCAGGTTGCGCGGATCCGAGGTGGGGATCTCGCCGTCGGCGTCCGGCACCTTGGCTTCCCGGGCGATGTCGTTCAGGCGTGGCACGCTGCCGAACAGCGCCAGGCACAGGGCGTCGAGCAGGGTGCTCTTGCCGGCGCCGGTGGGCCCGGTGATGGCGAACAGGCCGGCGCTGGCCAGGGGCTCGGCAGTGAAGTCGATATCGATCGGGCCGGCCAGCGAGGCCAGGTTCTTCAGGCGGATGGCAAGGATCTTCATGCCTGCTCCTCCTCTTGCAGGACGTCCTGCAGCAATTCGGCGAAATCGGCCAGGGCCTGGTCGTCGGCGGGGTTGCCATAGGCCTGCTCCCAGGCACGGCCGAACAGGTCCTGCGGGGTCATCTGGGCCAGCTCGACGAAGGCTTGCTCATCGTCTTCGGCACGGCCGCTGCCGGCGTATTCGGCGCTGATGCGCACCAGGCGCACGGCCTTGCCCTGCAGGGCGCCTTCGATCTGCTGGCGCAGGTCGGGCTGCGGCTCGTCCAGGCGTACCCGCACTTCCAGCCAGGGCTGGCGGTTGGGGTCTTCGAGCAGGTCGATCACCGGCAGTTGCCCGAGCTGTTCGAGCAGTTCGCCCAGCGGCGCCGGGCCGACCCGTTGCAGGGCCACCGCACGGGGCACCGGACGCGGCTCGACGCTGACCAGCTCGGCGCCGTCCAGCTCCACTTCCAGGACCTGGTGCGGGTAGTTGATCTCGGCGAACGACAACGGGATCGGCGCGCCGCTGTAGCGGATGCGGTTCTCGCGGTTGACCTTCTGCGGCTTGTGCAGGTGGCCGAGGGCGACATAGCTGATGGCCTTGTCGAACAGCCTGGCTGGCAGGGCCTCGGCGTTGCCGATGATCAGGCTGCGCTCGGAATCTTCCGAGATGCTGCCGCCGGCCATGTGCGCGTGGCTGATGGCGACCAGCGCCTGGTCTTTCTTGCGCTTCTTCTGTGCTGCGGCGATCAGTTGCTCATGGACCTGGTTGATGCCCTGCAGGTAGTCGTCGCCCAGCGCGGGGCCGGTGACTTCGGCGGGGCGCAGGAAGGGCAGGGCCAGGCACCAGGCGCCGACCTTGCCACGGGCGTTGGTCAACGGGATCAGCAGTCGCTCGGTGTCCAGCTGGCCCTCGTCGAGCCAGTGCACCCGGCCCAGGGCGTGGGTGCGAAGACGGCGCATCAGTGGCGCCGGCAGCTCGATGCGCGAGCCGGAGTCGTGGTTGCCGGCGATCATCACGATATCCAGCTTGGGCTGTTGCTCGTGGGCCTGGACAATGAAGTCGTAGAGACGCTCCTGGGCTTTGACCGGCGGGTTGACCGTGTCGAAGATGTCGCCGGCGATCAGCAGCGCATCGGGTTGGCGCAGGCGCAACTGGCCGAGCAGCCAGTCGATGAAGCAGGCGTGTTCGAAGTCGCGTTCCTGGCCATGCAGGCTCTGGCCCAGGTGCCAGTCGGAGGTGTGAAACAGACGCATGGAAGATCCGTTGGGTGAGCGGCAGGGGGCGTTTGGATTAGGGCGCTATGGTAACTCATCGCGGGGCCGTGGGAGCGGGCTTGCCCCGCGATGAGGCTACTTGGGGTACAGCGGCGGCAAGCTGCCGGCTTCGCCCGACGGCGCCAGCACCTGCTCGGCCGGCGGAATCGCGCCAATCGCGCGCCACAGTTCGTCGCCGTGCCAGTATTGCCCGCTCTCGCTGTACAACGCTCCATTCAACCCATCCAGCGCATCGGACAACGGCACGAAGCGCGCCGCCATCTCGGCCAGGGTTTCCGGCTGCTGCCGGGCCCAGGCGTCCAGCGCCTGGCGGGTGGCCTGCGGGTCGTTGGCCTGGCAGGCGCGCTTGAGGTCATCGAGCAGCGTGCGCGGGCTCGGGCCGGTCTGTGCCGCGCGCAGCACCGCCGGTTGCGAGCGGGCCCGCCACCACAGGGTGAAGCCGAGCAGTGTAGTCAGGGCCAGGACCAGCGTGGCCAGTTGCCAGGGCCAGAGCGGGCCGGGGCTCAGGTTGCCGTCGCCGGCCGGGGTGTCGGCGCTCAGCGCCGGATTGTCCTGCACGTTAAGGGTGCGGGCCGGCAGGCTGCTGTGCTCCAGATGGTCTTCGCGGGTGTTCCACCAGGTCACCTCCAGCGCCGGCAAGGCCAGCTCGCCAGCGTGGGTCGGCACCAGCGCCTCGCGCTCTTCGCGGTTGGCGACTATGCCGCGCTCGCCGATCTCGTTGCGCAGCAGCGGCTGGTCGGGGTAGCGGCGCAGACCGGCGGCTTCGGTGGCCGGCAGTGGCGGCAACTGGGTGCTCGACAGGCCCTCGGCGCGCACGGTGATGTTGCGCGTGAGCGAGTCGCCGATCTGCGTCGGCTGGCGCTCCGGGTCGGGGTTCCAGTGTTCTTCCAGGGTCAGGCTGCGGGCCGGCAGCCAAGGGCGGTCGGCTGGGTAGCTGGCCGGGATCGGCTTGACCGTCAGGCGCAGCGGCAGCGAGCTGACCTGCACCTGGCGGCCGACCCGCGGCGTGCCGGCCGGCTGTTCGCCATTGTCGGCGGCGGTGGCGGTGAAGCGCAGCGGCGGCACTTCAAGGCTGCCGCTCTGTTGCGGATAGATCGCATAACGGGTCTCGATCACCCCGTGGCGCACGCCGTTGATGTCCTTCTCAAAGGTGCGCGACTCGCCCAGCGGGTCGACCTTGGCGTTTTCCAGCTGCAGCGGGCTGAGGCTGCTGTCGTCGTACAGCGCCACCGAATGGTAGATGCGCAGGGTCAGCACGACCTGGGCCTGGACATAGACCTCGCTGCTGTCCAGGGTGGCCTCGACGAACACCTGCGCAGCCGCGTCCGGGCGCTGGCTGTCGGCCTGCTGTACCTGCAGTTCGATGGCCTGGCTGCGCGACTGGCCCAGCTGCAGCTCGGGGATGCGCAGGCTGCCGCTGCGCCGGGGCAGCAGGGTGATGATCCAGCGGGTGCTGGCGCGGGTCTCGCCGTCCAGGGTGTGCAGGCTGTTGAGCTGGCGCGTGCCGCGCACCTCGAAGTCGGGCTCGAGGGAGCGCAGGTCGGGCTTGCCGAACTGGGTGACGTCCTGGCTCTCGAGGGTGAGTTCCAGGGTTTCGCCGGCTTCCAGGCGCGTGCGGTCGACGCTTGCCTGCAGGATCGGTTCGGCCTGGGCCGCGAGGCTCCACAGCAGGCCTAGGAGAAAGACGCCGAGGCGACTCATCGTTGGGTTTCCTGATGCAATTGCTGTTCGTACCAGAATTTGCGCCGCAGCAGTTCCGCCGGGTTGTCGGGGATCTCCCGCAGCCATTGCTCCAGGGCCTGGCGCTGTTCGGCGTCGAGGCTGGTGGAGAGCGGCCGCTGGGGCGGCTGGGTGAGGCTGTCGTCATCGCCGCCGTCAGCGCCGGGCGGGGCCTGGGTGTTGCCCTGGCTGTCGCCGTTCTGCTGGCCCTGGGCCTGTTCGTCGCTGCCGGGCGTGCCCTGGGCCTGGCTGCTGGTCGAGCTGCTGTTGCCTTCGGTTTCGCTGCCGGGTGAGCCTTGGGCATCGGCGTTGGTCGGTTGGGTCTCGGCGCTGGCCTGGCGTTGTTGCAACAGTTGCTGGACCAGGGCCTGGTTGTCCAGTGCCGCCTTCAGGTCGGGTTGGCGTTCCAGAGCCTGTTCATAGGCGTCCAGCGCCGCCTCCAGCTCCCCGGCGCGGGCCAGGGCATTACCCCGATTGTAGTGGGCGGCCGCTGTGCCGGCCTGGGCGAAGGCGGCGGCGGCGCCTTCGAAATCGCCGGCCTGGTACAAGGCCATGCCGCGCCACTGGCTGTCCTCGAAGTGGCGGGCCGCCTCGGCCGGGCGTTGCCGCTCCAGCAGGCGCTGGCCCTGCTGGTCGGGGCGCAGCCACAGGTCATTGAATTCGAAGGCCTGGCTCGGTTGCGGCAAGGCCAGCAGCAGCGGCAGGCAGAACAACCAGCCGCGCCGGCCAGCGCAGGCGGCGAGCAGCAGCAGGGGCAACAGCAGCCAGTAGCCCTGGTCGGCCCAGCTGTCCAGTTGCAGGGTCTGGCCATCGTTGTGCAACAGTCGCGGGTTGTCGAACAGGCCCAGGCCGCGCAGGTCGAGGTCGTCGATGCGGGCATGGCGGTAGCGCCCGCCGGTCGAGCCGATGAAGCTTTTCAGCGAGGCGCTGTCCAGGCGTGGCAGGAGGATGCCGCCCTGGTCGTCCTTCAGGTATTCGCCATTGGCCTGGCGCACTGGCGCGCCCTCGGCGCTGCCGACGCCCAGCATCAGCAGGCTCGGGCCCTGGCGGCCGAGGGCCTGTCGAATGCCTTCGCGCTCCGGTTCGCTCAGTGACGAGCCGATCAGCAGCAGGCGGCCCTGGCCCAGGCCGCTCTGGGCGAGCAGGGCCAGGCCCTTGTGCACGGCGAGGTCGGCACGCTGGCCGGGCTGCGGCATGATCGACGGGTCGATGGCCTCGAGCAGGTTGCGCGTGGTGCCCAGGTCATCGGATAGCGGCACCAGGGTGTGGGCGGAGCCTGCGTAGACGATCAGCGCGGTCTGGCTGTCGCGACGGTGCTCGAGCAGGTCGAGGATCTTGCGCCGGGCCTGTTCCAGGCGGTTCGGCGTGCTGTCCTCGGCGAGCATCTGCGGCGTCAGTTCGAGCAGGATCACCAGCGGGTCGGCCGGGCGTTGGCGGGTTTCTTCCAGGCGCTGCCAACTCGGCCCGAGCAGGGCCAGGACGATCAGCAGCCAGGCCAGGCCCAGGGCGATCCACGGCAGCTTGCTGGTGCTGCCGTTGCCGCCGCCAAGCAAGACCGCGTGGAACGGCTGCGGCAGGATCAACTGCCAGCGCCCGGCGCGCTTGCGCCGGTGCCAGAGCTTGAACAGCAGCCAGCCGAGCAGGGGCAGCACCAGCAGCCAGAGCGGGCGCAGCCATTGGGGCCAGAGTTCGATCATCGCCGCCTCCTCAGGCGCAGGCGCTTGAGGCGCTGGCGCCATTCCGGGTGGGGCTGCAGGAAGCGTGGCTTGCGCAGCAGGCGTTGCAGCAGGTTGTCCGGCCACTGCACGGCCACCACCAGCAGCACGCTGAGCAGCAACGCCAGGGCCAGCGGCCAGGCGTACAGCGCGTGGGCGGTGCGCGCCTGGGTCGGCTGCTGGGCCACCGGTTCCAGTTGGTCGAGGGTGTCGCCGATGGCGTTCAGCTCGGCGCCGTCGTGGGCGCGGAAGTAGCTGCCGTGGGTAATTTCGGCGATCTCCTTGAGCGAGGCTTCGTCCAGGTCCAGGCTCGGGTTCAGCCCGAGCAGGCCCGGCGTGCCGCTGGCCTCAGGGTTGGCGCCGATGCCGATGGTGTAGATGCGCACGCCTTCCTGGGCGGCCAGGCGGGCGGCGGTCAGTGGGTGGATCTGCCCGCCGTTGTTGGCGCCGTCGGTGATCAGGATCAGCACCCGGCTTTGCGCCGGGCGCTGGCGCAGGCGCTTGACCGCCAGGCCGATGGCGTCGCCGATGGCGGTGTTCTTGCCGGCGATGCCGATCTGCGCCTCGTCGAGGAAGGTGCGCACGGTACGCCGGTCGAAGGTCAGCGGGGCCTGCAGGTAGGCCTGGCTGCCGAACAGGATCAAGCCGACGCGGTCGCCCTGGCGGTCCTGGAGGAAGTCGCCCATCAGCGCCTTGACCAGGTCCAGACGGCTGATCTCGTCGTCTTTCCACTGCATGTCGGGGAAGTCCATGGAGCCCGACACATCCACTGCCACCAGCAGGTCACGGCCGCTGGCCGACACAGGCAGCGGATCGCCCAGCCACTGCGGGCGGGCGGCGGCCAGCAACAGCAGTAGCCAGATCAGGATGAACGGCGCCTGCTGGCGCCAGGTTGGCAGGTTCAGCCGCGCGCGGCGCCCGGCCAGGCCTTCGAGTTCGTCGAGAAAGCCCACCTTGAGCACCGGCTCGCCGCTGTCGGCGGCAGGCAGCGCCAGGCGCGCCAGCCAGGGCAGCGGCAACAGCAGGAAGATCCACGGCCAGGCCAGTTCAAACATGCTTGCGGATCCAGGTTTCGACCGCCTGGGTGAGCCCGGCGATGGCCTTGTCGTCGAGCTTGCACTCGGGCTTGTAGGCGCCTTCGACCAGTACCATCCAACGGGTCAGGCCGGCGGCCGGGCAGCGGTTGTCGAGAAACGCCAGCCACTGCCGGCCATTGAGGGTGTGGCTGTTGGCGCCGGGATAGTGGTTGCGGCACAGGCGCTTGAGCAGGGCGTTGATCTGCTGCAGCCAGGCGCCGGCCGGCGCGCCGTCATAGGGGCGTGGCAGGCGCGCCAGCTCGGCCAGGGCCTCGACACGAATCGGGTCCAGCGGCAGTTCGGCGCGCACCACCTTGCGCTTGCCCGGGCGCCAGTGGCGCAGGCGCCACAGGCCCCAGCCGAGCAATGGCAGCAAGGCCAGCAACAGCCACCAGCCTGGGGCTGGTGGCCACAGGCCGATGGCCGGCGGTGCGATCAGCGGTTGCAACTGATCCAGGGGGGTCATTTGGCACTCCCGGGACGCTGCGCGTTCAGGTATTCGCGCAATTGCTCGATCATCTCACTCTGGGTGCTCAGTGGCATCAGCACCACCCGCAGCTTCTGCGCCAGCAGTTCCCAGCGCTCGATGCGCGCCTCGGCCTGCTGGCGGTAGGCCTGGCGCAGGTTGGCATCCAGCGTGTCGAGTTCCAGTTGCGCGCCGCGTTGGGCGAAACGCAGCAGGCCGGCGGCGGGCAGGGCATGGTCGAGCGGGTCGCTGACCGGCATCAGCAGCACGTCGCAGTGCCGTGACAGCATGGCCAGGTGCTGCTCGACGCTGGCGCTCAGGGCACGCTCGTCGCAGATGACAATGGCCAGGCTGCCCGGGCGCAGCACTTCGCGCGCCCGGCGCAGGGCCAGGCCCAGGCTGTCGGGCTGAGGCACGGCCTCGGTATGCAGGGCCTGGTTGACCTTGGCCAGGCGGTTGAGCAGTTGCAGCAGGCTCTGCTTGCTGCGCCTCGGCTTGATCTCGTGGGGCTCGCTGTCGCCGAACACCAGCCCGCCGATGCGGTCGTTGTGGCCCAGCGCCGCCCAGCCGAACAGGGCCGCGGCCTGGGCCGCCAGCACTGACTTGAACATCAGCCCGGAGCCGAAGAACAGCCGCTGGCTCTGCTCGACCATGATGAAGATTGGTCGTTCGCGTTCTTCGTGGAAGAGCTTGGTGTGCGGCTCCTGGGTGCGCGCGGTGACGCGCCAGTCGATGTTGCGCACATCGTCGCCAGCCTGGTAGACCCGCACCTGGTCGAAGTCCACGCCGCGGCCACGCAGCTTGGAGTGGTGCAGGCCCACCAGCGGGCTGCGCTGGCCGGGCCGGGAGAACAGCTGGATCTCACGCACGCGGTGGCGCATGTCGATCAAGTCGGCCAGGCCGATGCGGATGCCGGGTTCGGCCAACTGCGAGGTGGGCATGGGGTCAGGCGACGGCGACGACGTCGAGGATGCGCTGGACCACGCGGTCCTGGTCGACCCCGGCCGCCTCGGCCTCGAACGAGAGGATGATGCGATGGCGCAGCACGTCGAACAGCACTGCCTGGATATCCTCGGGGCTGACGAAGTCGCGCCCGGCCAGCCAGGCGTGGGCGCGTGCGCAACGGTCCAGGGCGATCGAGCCGCGAGGGCTGGCGCCGTAGGCGATCCAGTCGGCCAGCTCGCTGTCGAACTTGGCCGGGGTGCGGGTGGCCATGACCAGCTGCACCAGATATTCCTCCACGGCATCGGCCATGTACAGGCCGAGGATTTCCTTGCGGGCGGCGAAGATGGCCTGCTGGCTGACCCGGCGCTCGGGCTTCACCTCGCCACCCAGTGCCTCGCCCCGGGCTTGCAGGAGGATGCGTCGCTCCACCGCGGCGTCTGGGAAACCGATTTTGACGTGCATGAGGAAGCGGTCGAGCTGGGCCTCGGGCAGCGGGTAGGTGCCTTCCTGTTCGATCGGGTTCTGCGTGGCCATCACCAGGAACAGCGGCGACAACTCGTAGGTGCTGCGTCCAACGCTGACCTGGCGCTCGGCCATGGCTTCGAGCAGCGCCGATTGAACCTTGGCAGGGGCGCGGTTGATTTCGTCGGCCAGCACCAGGTTGTGGAAGATCGGTCCTTGCTGGAACACGAAGCTGCCGGTTTCCGGGCGGTAGATCTCGGTGCCGGTGATGTCGGCGGGCAGCAGGTCGGGGGTGAACTGAATGCGATGGAATTGCGCCTCGATGCCCTCGGCGAGCTCCTTGATGGCCTTGGTCTTGGCCAGGCCCGGGGCGCCTTCGACCAGCATGTGGCCGTCGGCCAGGAGCACGATCAGCAGGCGCTCGACCAGTTTTTCCTGGCCGAGGATCTGGGAGGAGAGAAAGGTGCGCAGCGCGATCAGCGCTTCACGGTGTTCCATCGTTGGCGGTTCCTGGGGATGGGCCCTGGCGCGCTGAGGGCGCTTGCCGGGCGAGGGGGGATACTTTAATCCATCCGGGGGGGTGGCGACCAATGGCGGTTTGCAAAAATCGTGTAAAGGATAGAGGTGAGGCAGTGGGAACCTATCGTGGCAGGGAAGTCTGTTACAGGTGTTGGATGGGGTTGCTGGGTGTGCGCTTCATTGTCTGTTGACGGTGGTCGCTTTGAGGGGTAGTCATTACACGTAACGCGGCGCCTACTCTCACCCACAGATGTTTTCCTGCTCTGCAGGTGATTCATATTTCTTGATCTTGATCTTGATCTTGATCTTGATCTTGATCTTGATCTTGATCTTGATCTTGATCTTGATCTTGATCTTGATCTTGATCTTGATCTTGCTTCTAAGTGCGCAATAGTTCAGGCACCACCAATTGCGACTTCAGGAGGCCGAGCGGAGTTCTTGCGGAGGGAGGTGACGGGCATGGATGCCCGTCAAGCGCTGCGCCCCAGGATGGGGCGTTC
>NZ_JBSSDH010000038.1:0-15947 GCF_054060555.1 Pseudomonas sp. TE6283 | reverse complement strand
AGCTCGGCGTCGTCTACCAGGTCAGCCTTGTTCAGGAAGACCACGATGTACGGAACGCCAACCTGACGGGACAGCAGGATGTGCTCACGGGTTTGTGGCATCGGACCATCGGCGGCCGAGCAAACCAGGATCGCGCCGTCCATCTGGGCAGCACCGGTGATCATGTTCTTCACGTAGTCAGCGTGACCTGGGCAGTCAACGTGAGCGTAGTGACGAATGTTCGAGTTGTACTCGACGTGAGCGGTGTTGATGGTGATACCGCGCGCTTTTTCTTCCGGAGCCGAGTCGATCTTGTCGAACTCAACGACAGCCGAACCGAAAACTTCGGAGCAGACGCGAGTCAGAGCTGCGGTCAGAGTGGTCTTACCGTGGTCAACGTGGCCGATGGTGCCGACGTTAACGTGGGGAAGGGAACGATCAAATTTTTCTTTAGCCACGACAGTGAACCTCTTGCCTAAAGGGGATTAGCCTTGTTTTTTAACGAGTGCTTCGACGATGTTCGACGGAGCTTCGGCGTATTTGGAGAATTCCATGGAGTAGCTTGCGCGACCCTGAGACATGGAACGAACGTCGGTCGCATAACCGAACATCTCTCCGAGCGGAACTTCAGCACGGACGACGCGGCCGGAGACCGACTCATCCATACCCTGGACCAGACCACGACGACGGTTCAGGTCACCCATCACGTCACCCAGGTAGTCTTCCGGGGTTACAACTTCGACTTTCATGATCGGCTCGAGGACCACGCCACCGCCCTTCTGGGCCAGTTGCTTGGTTGCCATCGAAGCGGCAATCTTGAACGCCATTTCGTTGGAGTCGACGTCGTGGTACGAACCGTCGAATACCGCAGCCTTCAGGCCGATCAGCGGATAGCCGGCGACAACGCCGTTCTTCATCTGCTCTTCGATGCCCTTCTGGATCGCAGGGATGTATTCCTTCGGAATCACACCACCAACGACTTCGTTGGAGAACACCAGGCCTTCGGTGATGTTGCCCTTGTCGTCCACGTCCGGCTCGGAGAAACGAACCCAGCAGTGACCGAACTGACCACGACCACCCGACTGACGAACGAACTTGCCTTCGATCTCGACGTTGGACTTGGTGATCTTCTCGCGGTACGAAACCTGCGGCTTGCCGATGTTGGCCTCGACGTTGAACTCGCGCTTCATGCGGTCAACGAGGATGTCCAAGTGCAGCTCACCCATACCGGAGATGATGGTCTGGCCAGTCTCTTCGTCGGTCTTGACGCGGAACGACGGGTCTTCCTGGGCCAGCTTGCCCAGTGCGATACCCATCTTCTCCTGGTCCTGCTTGGTTTTCGGCTCTACGGAGAGCGAAATCACAGGCTCCGGGAAGTCCATACGCTCGAGGATGATCGGCTTGTCGGCGTTGCACAGGGTGTCACCGGTGGTGACGTCCTTCATGCCGATCAGAGCAGCGATGTCGCCTGCGCGTACTTCCTTGATCTCCTCACGCTGGTTGGCGTGCATCTGCACCATACGACCAACGCGCTCTTTCTTGCCCTTGACCGAGTTGATGACCGAGTCACCGGAGGTCAGGAAGCCCGAGTAAACGCGGACGAAGGTCAGAGTACCCACGAACGGGTCGGTAGCGATCTTGAAGGCCAGGGCCGAGAACGGCTCGTCGTCGTCAGCGTGACGCTCGTCGAACTGCTCAGGCTTGACTTCGTCCTTCGGCACGTCGATCAGGTCAGGGTGAATACCCTTGATCGCCGGGATCTCGGTCGGAGCAGGCAGGAAGTCGATAACGGCATCGAGAACCAGGGGAACGCCCTTGTTCTTGAACGACGAACCGCAGACAGCCGGAACGATCTCGCTGGCCAGGGTGCGCGCGCGCAGGCCTGCCTTGATCTCTTCGACGGTCAGCTCACCTTCTTCAAGGTACTTGTTCATCAGCTCTTCGGTGGCTTCGGCGGCGGCTTCAACCATGTTGTTGCGCCACTCGTTGGCCAGCTCGACCATATCCGCAGGAATTTCTTCCTCACGGTAGGTGGTGCCCTTGTCGTCGTCGTTCCAGTAGATAGCCTTCATCTTGATCAGGTCGACCTGACCCTGGAAGTTATCTTCCGAACCGATGGCCAGCTGAACAGGAACCGGGGTGTGACCCAGACGGTTCTTGATCTGACCTACGACGCGCAGGAAGTTGGCACCGGCACGGTCCATCTTGTTCACGTAGACAACACGTGGAACGCCGTACTTGTTGGCCTGACGCCATACGGTTTCGGACTGCGGCTCAACGCCGGAAGTACCGCAGAACACAACGACCGCGCCGTCGAGCACACGCAGCGAACGCTCTACTTCAATGGTGAAGTCAACGTGGCCGGGGGTATCGATGACGTTTACGCGGTAGTTGTCGTACTGACCACGGGAACCTTTCCAGAAGGTGGTAACGGCAGCGGAGGTAATGGTGATACCGCGCTCCTGCTCCTGCACCATCCAGTCGGTGGTCGCGGCGCCGTCATGCACCTCGCCCATCTTGTGGCTCAGACCTGTGTAGAACAGGATCCGCTCGGTAGTGGTAGTCTTGCCCGCGTCAACGTGCGCGCAGATACCGATGTTACGGTAGCGGTTAATTGCTGTAGTACGAGCCATAAAGCCCTCGCAAAATGATTGATGCTTGAATTAGAAGCGGTAGTGCGAGAACGCTTTGTTGGCTTCAGCCATACGGTGAACGTCTTCACGCTTCTTGACTGCAGCACCCTTGCCTTCAGCAGCATCCAGCAGCTCGCCAGCCAGGCGCAGAGCCATCGACTTCTCGCCGCGCTTGCGGGCGTAGTCTACGAGCCAGCGCATTGCCAGAGCGTTACGACGGGACGGACGAACTTCAACCGGAACCTGGTAAGTGGCACCGCCGACACGGCGGGACTTTACTTCGACCAGCGGAGCGATGGCGTCGAGAGCTTTCTCGAAGATTTCCAGGGGGTCGCTGTTCTTGCGTGCTTTGACGGTATCCAGGGCACCGTAAACGATGCGCTCGGCTACGGCCTTCTTGCCGCTTTCCATCACGTGGTTCATGAACTTGGCGAGGATCTGGGATCCGTACTTCGGATCGTCCAGGATCTCACGTTTTGCTGCTACACGACGTCTTGGCATGATAAGCCCTCAAACGGTCTTCAGGTTAGCCCGGGACGTGGGTCTTCGACCCCTGCCCGACCTTACTCTTATCGACTCAAAAAAATGGATGTCTGCAAACGACCGATTACTTCGGACGCTTGGTACCGTACTTCGAACGACCCTGGTTACGGCCTTTGACGCCCGAAGTATCCAGAGAGCCGCGAACGGTGTGGTAACGAACACCTGGCAAGTCTTTTACACGGCCGCCACGGATCAGGACGACGCTGTGCTCTTGCAGGTTGTGGCCTTCACCGCCGATGTACGAGGAAACCTCGAAACCGTTGGTCAGACGCACACGGCATACTTTACGCAGTGCCGAGTTAGGTTTTTTCGGCGTGGTGGTGTACACACGGGTGCACACGCCACGACGCTGCGGGCAGTTCTGCAGCGCAGGAACGTCGGACTTCTCGACCGAACGCTTACGCGGCTGACGTACCAGCTGGTTGATAGTTGCCATCTACTAGCTCCACTGATTGTCTTGCGACTCTATTGTCTTGCAAGAAAGCCAAAAATTGGCGAGACGGAGCCTCACCAAATTTAAGGGTACAAAAGTCTAAAGAGGATCTTGCACCCAGTCAAGACGAGGCCCCGGCCCTCCTCGCCCGATCATCGGCAACAATTCATGTCGCCGATGATCGCTAGAGGCTTGCCGGGGCCCTGCCCTGCACTTAGTTACCGCTGGAGTTCAGCGCTTCGGTCAGTGCGGCTTCCACCTCACTGGCGCTCACACGCAGCGGCTTGTCGGCATCACGGCGACGCTTGCGCTCGCTGTGGTAGGCCAGACCGGTACCAGCCGGGATCAGACGACCCACGACCACGTTCTCTTTCAGGCCGCGCAGGTAGTCGCGCTTGCCGGTTACCGCCGCTTCGGTCAGTACGCGGGTGGTTTCCTGGAAGGAAGCCGCGGAGATGAACGACTCGGTCGACAGCGAGGCCTTGGTGATACCCAGCAGCACGCGGGAGAACTTGGAGACGAACTTGTCCTCGGCGGCGAGACGCTCGTTCTCTACCAATACCTGAGTCAGTTCCATCTGGTCACCCTTGATGAAGCTGGAGTCGCCCGACTCGGTGATCTCGACCTTGCGCAGCATCTGACGCAGGATGGTCTCGATGTGCTTGTCGTTGATCTTAACGCCTTGCAGGCGGTAAACATCCTGGATCTCGTTGACGATGTACTTCGCCAGCGCGCTCACACCCAGCAGACGCAGGATGTCGTGCGGATCGCTCGGGCCGTCGGAGATAACTTCGCCGCGGTTTACCTGTTCGCCTTCGAAGACGTTCAGGTGGCGCCACTTCGGAATCAGCTCTTCGTACGGATCGCTACCGTCGGTCGGAGTGATGACCAGACGACGCTTGCCCTTGGTCTCTTTACCGAACGCGATGGTGCCGCTGACTTCAGCCAGGATCGAGGCTTCTTTCGGACGGCGCGCTTCGAACAGGTCGGCAACGCGCGGCAGACCACCGGTGATGTCACGGGTCTTCGACGTTTCTTGCGGGATACGCGCGATAACGTCACCGACGCCGATCTGGGCACCGTCAGCCACACCGACAAGGGCGTTGGCCGGCAGGAAGTACTGGGCAGGCACGTCGGTGCCTGGCAGGTACAGGTCCTTGCCGTTGGCGTCGACCATCTTGATCGCCGGACGGATTTCCTTGCCGGCGGCAGGGCGATCCTTGACGTCCATCACTTCGATGTTGGTCAGGCCGGTCAGTTCGTCGGTCTGGCGCTTGATGGTGATGTTTTCTTCCATGCCCACGAAGGTCACGGTACCTTTCAGTTCGGTAACGATCGGGTGGGTGTGCGGGTCCCACTTGGCGACGATGGCGCCAGCTTCGACCTTCTCACCTTCCTTGACCGAAATCACCGCACCGTACGGCAGCTTGTAACGCTCACGCTCACGACCGAATTCGTCGGCAATGGCCAGCTCGCCGGAACGCGATACCGCAACCAGGTTGCCGTCGGCACGCTCGACCTGCTTCAGGTTGTGCAGACGCACCATACCGCCGTTCTTCACCTGGACGCTGTCGGCAGCCGAGGTACGGCTTGCAGCACCACCGATGTGGAACGTACGCATGGTCAGCTGGGTACCCGGCTCACCGATCGACTGTGCAGCGATAACGCCGACAGCTTCACCGATGTTCACCTGGTGACCGCGAGCCAGGTCGCGACCGTAGCACTTGGCGCAGATGCCGTAGCGGGTTTCGCAGTTGATCGGCGAACGCACGACGACTTCGTCGATGCTGTTCAGCTCGATGAACTCGACCCACTGTTCATCCACCAGGGTACCGGCCGGAACGATGACGTCCTCGGTGCCTGGCTTGAACACGTCGCGGGCGATGACACGACCCAGTACACGCTCACCCAGCGGCTCGACAACGTCGCCGCCTTCGATGTGCGGGGTCATCAGCAGGCCCTGGTCGGTGCCGCAGTCGATCTCGGTCACTACCAGATCCTGCGCCACGTCTACCAGACGACGAGTCAGGTAACCGGAGTTCGCGGTCTTCAGTGCGGTATCCGCCAGACCCTTACGAGCACCGTGGGTCGAGATGAAGTACTGCAGTACGCTCAGGCCTTCACGGAAGTTCGCGGTGATCGGCGTCTCGATGATCGAGCCGTCCGGCTTGGCCATCAGGCCACGCATACCGGCCAGCTGACGAATCTGGGCAGCGGAACCACGCGCACCGGAGTCGGCCATCATGTACATCGAGTTGAAGGACTCTTGCTCGACTTCCTTGCCCTCGCGATCGACGACCTTCTCTTTCGAGAGGTTGGCCATCATCGCCTTGGACACTTCGTCGTTCGCCTTGGACCACAAGTCGATGACCTTGTTGTACTTCTCGCCCTGTGTAACCAGGCCGGAGGCGTACTGGCTCTCGATTTCCTTCACTTCGTCGGTGGCGGTACCGATGATGCGGGCTTTCTCGTCCGGGATCACGAAGTCGTTGACGCCGATCGAAACGCCGGAAATGGTCGAATAAGCAAAACCGGTGTACATCAGCTGGTCGGCGAAGATCACGGTCTCTTTCAGACCAACCACGCGGTAGCACTGGTTGATCAGCTTGGAGATCGCCTTTTTCTTCATCGACTGGTTGACCACGTCGAACGGCAGGCCGGCAGGCACAACCTGGAACAGCAGCGCACGGCCGACAGTGGTGTCGACAATACGGGTGTTCTTGACGATGGAGCCGTCGCGCTCTTTCACGGTCTCGTTGATACGGACCTTGATTTTCGCGTGCAGGGCGGCTTCGCCGGCGCGGAATACGCGGTCGACTTCCTGCAGGTCGGCGAACACACGACCTTCGCCCTTGGCGTTGATGGCTTCACGGGTCATGTAGTACAGACCCAGTACAACGTCCTGCGACGGAACGATGATCGGCTCACCGTTGGCTGGCGACAGGATGTTGTTGGTCGACATCATCAGCGCGCGCGCTTCGAGCTGGGCTTCCAGGGTCAGCGGCACGTGAACGGCCATCTGGTCACCGTCGAAGTCGGCGTTGTACGCGGCGCAGACCAGCGGGTGCAGCTGAATAGCCTTGCCTTCGATCAGAACCGGTTCAAAGGCCTGGATACCCAGACGGTGCAGGGTCGGTGCACGGTTGAGCAGTACGGGGTGTTCGCGAATCACTTCGGCGAGAACGTCCCACACCTCTGGCAGCTCGCGCTCGACCATCTTCTTGGCGGCCTTGATGGTGGTCGCCAGACCACGCATTTCCAGCTTGCCGAAAATGAACGGCTTGAACAGCTCGAGGGCCATCTTCTTCGGCAGACCGCACTGGTGCAGACGCAGGGTCGGGCCTACGGTAATTACCGAACGACCGGAGTAGTCCACGCGCTTACCGAGCAGGTTCTGACGGAAGCGACCTTGCTTACCTTTGATCATGTCGGCCAGGGACTTCAGCGGACGCTTGTTCGAGCCGGTGATGGCGCGACCGCGACGGCCGTTGTCCAGCAGGGCGTCGACCGCTTCCTGCAGCATGCGCTTTTCGTTGCGCACGATGATGTCCGGCGCCGACAGATCGAGCAGGCGCTTCAGACGGTTGTTACGGTTGATCACCCGACGATACAGGTCGTTCAGGTCGGAGGTCGCGAAGCGGCCGCCATCCAGCGGTACCAGCGGACGCAGGTCCGGCGGCAGTACTGGCAGGACGGTCAGGACCATCCACTCAGGCAGGTTGCCCGAGCCCTGGAAAGCTTCCATCAGCTTCAGGCGCTTGGACAGCTTCTTGATCTTGGTTTCCGAGTTGGTCTGCGGAATCTCTTCGCGCAGGCGGCCGATCTCGTGCTCCAGGTCGATAGCGTGCAGCAGCTCGCGGACAGCCTCGGCACCCATGCGGGCGTCGAAGTCGTCACCGAACTCTTCCAGCGCTTCGAAGTACTGTTCGTCGTTGAGCAGCTGACCCTTCTCGAGGGTGGTCATGCCCGGATCGATAACGACATAGCTCTCGAAATAGAGCACGCGCTCGATATCACGCAGGGTCATGTCCATCAGCAGGCCGATACGGGACGGCAGCGACTTCAGGAACCAGATGTGGGCAACCGGCGAAGCCAGTTCGATGTGCGCCATGCGCTCACGACGAACCTTGGCCAGGGCGACTTCAACGCCGCACTTCTCGCAGATCACGCCACGGTGCTTCAGGCGCTTGTACTTGCCGCACAGGCACTCGTAGTCCTTGACTGGGCCAAAGATCTTGGCGCAGAACAGGCCGTCACGCTCAGGCTTGAACGTACGGTAGTTGATGGTTTCCGGCTTCTTAACTTCACCGAACGACCACGAACGGATCATTTCAGGCGACGCCAGACCGATGCGGATGGCGTCGAACTCTTCGACTTGACCCTGGTTTTTCAGCAAATTCAGTAGGTCTTTCAAGGCCTTTCCTCCTGGCGGAGCAGGAAGCGGGCATTACCTGCCCCGCTCCCCTTCGCGTCACGTGTTATTCGGTTTCCAGATCGATATCGATACCGAGCGAACGGATCTCTTTGATCAACACGTTGAAGGACTCGGGCATGCCCGGCTCCATACGGTGATCGCCATCCACGATGTTCTTGTACATCTTGGTACGGCCGTTCACGTCGTCCGACTTCACTGTGAGCATTTCTTGCAGGGTGTATGCCGCGCCGTATGCTTCCAGCGCCCACACTTCCATCTCCCCGAAACGCTGACCACCGAACTGCGCCTTACCACCCAGCGGCTGCTGGGTAACCAGGCTGTAGGAACCAGTGGAACGCGCGTGCATCTTGTCGTCCACCAAGTGGTTCAGCTTGAGCATGTACATGTAACCCACGGTCACAGGACGCTCGAACTTATTGCCGGTACGGCCATCGAACAGCACCATCTGGCCGCTTTCCGGCAGGTCTGCCAGTTTCAGCATGGCCTTGATCTCACGCTCCTTGGCACCGTCGAAGACCGGAGTAGCCATAGGCACGCCTTTCTTCAGGTTGTTCGCCAGGGCGAGGATCTCTTCGTCGGTGAACTCTTCCAGGTTCTCCTGACGACCACCGATCTCGTTGTAGATCTCGGTGAGGAAGGTACGCAGTTCAGCGGCTTTACGCTGCTCTTCGATCATGCGGTCGATCTTCTCGCCCAGGCCCTTGGCCGCGAGGCCCAGGTGGGTTTCGAGAATCTGACCGACGTTCATACGCGAAGGTACGCCCAGCGGGTTCAGTACGACGTCGACCGGAGTACCGTTGGCGTCGTGCGGCATGTCTTCGACCGGCATGATCACCGAGACGACACCCTTGTTACCGTGACGACCGGCCATCTTGTCACCCGGCTGGATGCGACGGCGGATTGCCAGGTAGACCTTGACGATCTTCAGTACGCCTGGAGCCAGGTCATCGCCCTGCTGCAGCTTGCGCTTCTTGTCTTCGAACTTGTCGTCCAGCAGGCGACGGCGATCGACGATGTACTGCTGAGCCTTTTCCAGCTGCTCGTTCAGTGCATCTTCGGCCATGCGCAGTTTGAACCACTGGCCGTGCTCCAGACCGTTCAGGACGTCATCGGTGATCACGGTGCCTTTCTTCAGGCCCGCGCCACCGTCGACCACCTGGCCGTTCAGGGCAGAACGCAGACGCTCGAAGGTCGCGCCTTCGACGATGCGGAACTCTTCGTTGAGGTCCTTGCGGATCTCATCCAGCTGCATCTTCTCGATGGCCAGGGCGCGGCTGTCGCGCTCGACGCCATCACGGGTGAAGACCTGGACGTCGATGACGGTGCCCTTGGTGCCGGTTGGCACGCGCAGGGAGGTGTCTTTGACGTCGCTGGCCTTCTCACCGAAGATTGCGCGCAGCAGTTTTTCTTCCGGCGTCAGCTGGGTTTCGCCTTTTGGCGTTACCTTGCCGACCAGGATGTCGCCAGCGCCGACTTCGGCACCCACGTAGACGATACCGGCTTCGTCCAGCTTGTTCAGCGCAGCCTCACCCACGTTCGGGATGTCCGCAGTGATTTCCTCTGGGCCAAGCTTGGTGTCACGCGCCACACAGGTCAGTTCCTGGATGTGGATCGTGGTGAAGCGGTCTTCCTGGACCACACGCTCGGACAGGCAGATGGAGTCTTCGAAGTTGAAGCCGTTCCACGCCATGAACGCGATGCGCATGTTCTGACCCAGTGCCAGTTCACCCATGTCGGTGGACGGGCCGTCGGCCATGATGTCGCCACGCTGAACCTTGTCACCCTTGCTCACCAGCGGACGCTGGTTGATGCAGGTGTTCTGGTTCGAACGGGTGTACTTGGTCAGGTTGTAGATATCCACACCTGCTTCGCCGGTTTCCACTTCGTCGTCGGCAACGCGGACAACGATACGGCTGGCGTCGACCGAGTCGATCACACCACCGCGGCGAGCAACCACGCAAACACCGGAGTCACGGGCGACGTTGCGCTCCATGCCGGTACCTACCAGCGGCTTGTCGGCACGCAGGGTCGGTACAGCCTGACGCTGCATGTTCGAACCCATCAACGCACGGTTGGCGTCGTCGTGCTCGAGGAACGGAATCAGCGACGCTGCGACCGAGACTACCTGCTTCGGCGAAACGTCCATCAGGGTGACGTCTTCCGGCGCCTTGACGGTGAATTCGTTCAGGTGACGAACCGCTACCAGCTCATCGACCAGCTGCTTCTTCTCGTTCATCGCGGCCGAAGCCTGGGCGATGACGTGATCGGCTTCTTCGATGGCCGACAGGAACACGATGTCGTCGCTGACAACGCCTTCCTTCACCACGCGGTACGGGCTTTCCAGGAAGCCGTACTGGTTGGTGCGGGCATAGGCCGCCAGGGAGTTGATCAGACCGATGTTCGGACCTTCAGGGGTCTCGATCGGGCACACGCGGCCGTAGTGGGTCGGGTGTACGTCACGGACTTCGAAGCCGGCGCGCTCACGGGTCAGACCACCTGGGCCGAGTGCAGAGACGCGACGCTTGTGGGTGATCTCGGAGAGCGGGTTGTTCTGGTCCATGAATTGCGAGAGCTGGCTCGAACCGAAGAACTCCTTCACCGCCGCCGCTACCGGCTTGGCGTTGATCAGGTCCTGCGGCATCAGGCCTTCGCTTTCAGCCATCGACAGGCGCTCTTTGACCGCGCGCTCTACGCGCACCAGGCCAACGCGGAACTGGTTCTCGGCCATCTCGCCGACGCAACGGACGCGACGGTTACCGAGGTGGTCGATGTCGTCGACGATGCCCTTGCCGTTACGGATATCGACCAGGGTCTTGAGGACCTCGACGATGTCTTCCTTGCTCAGCACGCCCGAACCTTCGATCTCGGTGCGACCGATACGACGGTTGAACTTCATGCGACCAACGGCCGACAGGTCGTAACGCTCGGCGCTGAAGAACAGGTTGTTGAACAGGGTCTCGGCGGCATCCTTGGTTGGCGGCTCGCCTGGACGCATCATGCGGTAGATCTCGACCAGCGCTTCCAGTTGGTTGCTGGTGGTGTCGATCTTCAGGGTATCCGAGATGAACGGACCGCAGTCGATGTCGTTGGTGTACAGGGTCTCGACGCGGACAACCTGGGCCTTGGCGATCTTCACCAGCAGGTCGGTGGTCAGCTCGGTGTTGCACTCGGCGATGATCTCGCCGGTGGCAGGGTGCACGATCGCCTTGGCGGTGGTGCGACCCAGCACGTACTCCAGCGGTACGTCCAGCTCTTTCACGCCAGCCTTTTCCAGCTGGTTGATGTGGCGCGCGGTGATACGGCGGCCTTGCTCGACGATGACCTTGCCGCTGCCGTCATGGATGTCCATGACCGCAACTTCACCACGCAGACGCTGAGGCACCAGTTCCAGGCTCAGTTTTTCGCCGGACAGGTGGAACACGTTGGTGGTGTAGAAGGTGTTGAGTACTTCTTCGGTGCTGTAGCCCAGCGCGCGCAGCAGTACCGAGGCCGGCAGCTTGCGGCGACGGTCGATACGCACGAACACGCAGTCCTTCGGGTCGAACTCGAAGTCCAGCCAGGAACCGCGGTAAGGGATGATGCGCGCGGAGTACAGCAGCTTGCCCGAGCTGTGGGTCTTGCCACGGTCGTGGTCGAAGAACACACCCGGAGAGCGGTGCAGCTGAGATACGATCACACGCTCGGTACCGTTGATTACGAAGGTACCGTTCTCAGTCATCAGGGGGATTTCACCCATGTAGACTTCTTGCTCTTTGATGTCCTTGATCGCTTTGTTCGACGATTCCTTGTCGAAGATGATCAGGCGCACCTTCACCCGCAGCGGGACCGCGAAGGTCACACCACGCAGGACACATTCCTTCACATCGAACGCCGGCTCGCCCAGGCGATAGCCGACGTACTCCAGGGCAGCATTGCCGGAGTAGCTGATGATCGGGAATACCGATTTGAAGGCCGCATGCAGGCCGACGTCGCGGAACTGATCCTTGGATGCTCCCGCCTGCAGGAATTCGCGATACGAATCCAGCTGGATGGCCAGGAGGTAAGGCACATCCATGACGTCCGGCAACTTGCTAAAGTCCTTGCGGATACGTTTTTTCTCAGTGTATGAGTAAGCCATCAGCATTCCCCAGCTTGGTCACCTGCTTGTTTGGCATCTCCCGGCGGGAGCAGCCGAAAATCGTGCAAACCTTTTGGTTTGCGCCACCCTCATGGGTGTCTTGCAGCTCGTTATCGGGGCCGACCTGATCGGCCACCAATAACGGAAAAAGGCCGGTGGCATAAGCCACCAGCCATCAGTCCTTCGCTCAACGCTCGGACTGGAGTCGCAAAGTCGAAATTACTTCAGCTCGACTTTAGCGCCAGCTTCTTCCAGCTTCTTCTTCGCGTCTTCAGCGGCTTCTTTCGAAACGCCTTCAGCGATGACCTGAGGAGCGCCGTCGACTTTCTCTTTGGCTTCTTTCAGGCCCAGACCGGTCAGTTCACGAACTGCCTTGATCACGTTGACCTTCTTGTCGCCAGCTTCGGTCAGAACGACGTTGAACTCGGTCTGCTCTTCAGCAGCGGCAGCAGCAACAGCTGGGCCAGCGGCAACAGCGGCAGCAGCGGTAACGCCGAAGGTTTCTTCCATCGCTTTGATCAGCTCAACAATTTCCAGAACGGTTTTCTGGCCGATTGCTTCGATGATTTGCTCGTTAGTCAGAGACATGACTTAAATCCTGTATTGGGGTGACAGCCTACGCAGCCATCAAATTAAACGTATGATTTTGAAAGTGTTGCGCGTGCCTTAGGCAGCAGCAGCTTCTTTCTGGTCGCGCAGAGCTGCCAGGGTACGAGCCAGCTTGCTGGTTGCACCTTGGATTACGCTCATCAGCTGTGCGATAGCCTCGTCGCGAGTTGGCAGGGTTGCCAGCACGTCGATCTGGTTAGCGGCAAGGAACTTGCCGTCAAACGCAGCTGCCTTGATCTCGAACTTGTCCTGACCCTTGGCGAACTCTTTGAACAGACGGGCAGCAGCGCCCGGGTGTTCGTTGGAGAAAGCAATCAGGGTCGGGCCTTTGAACGCGTCGTTGAGGATCGAGAATTCGGTGCCTTCAACAGCGCGCTTGAGCAGGGTGTTACGTACGACACGTACGTAAACGCCAGCTTCGCGGGCCTCTTTACGGAGTCCGGTCATTGCGCCTACAGTCACACCACGGGCATCAGCCACGACAGCGGACAGAGCGACTTTGGCAGCCTCGTTGACTTCAGCGACGATGGCCTTCTTGTCTTCGAGTTTAATTGCCACGGGTTTACTCCTGGTTTCTACCGTTTCATCTGGCCGAAGCCGGATGTCGTTTTGGTGTCTGATTCGCGAACGAATCGGGAGCACCATCTGCGTAGGCTTGAGGTTTAAGGCTTGCGCCGCCTACGGTCTTGGATAGCCCCCGCCAGGCAGGGACCCCAATTTAGTAGCCGGTGCGACCAAGGTCGCACCGACCGAGCATTACACGTTCAGCGAGCTCTGATCGATGATCAGACCTGGGCCCATGGTGGTGCTCAGGGTAACGCGCTTGACGTAGATACCTTTCGAGGAAGCCGGCTTGATACGCTTCAGATCAGCGATCAGGGCTTCAACGTTTTCCTTCAGCTTGCCGGCTTCGAAGCCGATCTTGCCAACGGAGGTATGGATGATACCGTTCTTGTCGGTACGGTAGCGAACCTGACCAGCCTTGGCGTTTTTCACGGCAGTGGCTACGTCTGGGGTCACGGTACCGACTTTCGGGTTAGGCATCAGGCCGCGAGGACCCAGAACCTGACCCAGTTGACCTACAACGCGCATTGCATCAGGCGATGCGATGACGACGTCATAGTTCAGGTCGCCGCCTTTCATTTCGGCAGCCAGGTCGTCCATACCTACGCGGTCAGCGCCGGCAGCCAGAGCGGCCTCAGCAGCTGGACCCTGGGTGAAGACGGCAACACGTACGGTCTTGCCAGTGCCGTGTGGCAGCACGGTAGCGCTACGAACGACCTGGTCGGATTTACGTGGGTCAACACCGAGGTTAACGGCGATGTCGTACGACTCGACGAACTTGGCAGCCGGCAGCGAAGCCAGCAGGGTTGCGGCTTCTTCGAAGTTGTAGGCCTTGCCTGCTTCGATTTTCTCGGCGATAGCCTTTTGGCGCTTGGTCAGCTTAGCCATTACACACCCTCCACGTTCAGGCCCATGCTACGGGCGGAGCCGGCGATGGTGCGTACAGCAGCGTCCATGTCAGCGGCGGTCAGATCGGCCTGCTTGGCCTTGGCGATCTCTTCCAGCTGAGCACGGGTGACGGTACCGACCTTGACGGTGTTCGGGCGAGCCGAACCGCTGGTCAGGCCAGCAGCTTTCTTCAGCAGAACCGAGGCAGGGGTGCTCTTGGTCTCGAAGGTGAAGCTACGGTCACTGTAGACAGTGATGATCACTGGAGTCGGCAGACCTGGCTCTTGACCCTGGGTACGGGCGTTGAAGGCCTTGCAGAATTCCATGATGTTCACACCGTGTTGACCCAGTGCTGGACCAACGGGTGGGCTTGGGTTGGCCTGGCCGGCCTTTACTTGCAGCTTGATGTAAGCCTGAATCTTCTTAGCCATGAGCTACTCCAAATTCGGGTACGAACGCCTGATGGCTCCCCGTCTGACTTGCGTTTTATCCCAGTGACGACAAAACCCCGCAGCACATAGGGCTGCGGGGTATGGGATGCTGCGTTCTGCTAGACCTTTTCGACCTGGCTGAACTCGAGCTCCACCGGGGTGGAGCGACCGAAAATGAGCACTGCAACCTGCAGGCGGCTCTTTTCGTAGTTAACTTCTTCGACACTGCCATTGAAGTCGGCGAACGGGCCGTCAATGACGCGAACTACTTCACCCGGCTCGAACAGCGTCTTCGGCTTCGGCTTGTCACTGCCGTCGGCAACGCGACGCAGGATGGCCTCAGCCTCTTTATCAGTGATCGGCGCAGGCTTGTCTGCGGTACCACCAATGAAACCCATGACCCGAGGGGTATCCTTGACAAGGTGCCAAGTCCCTTCGTTCATTTCCATCTGGACCAGTACATAGCCAGGGAAGAACTTACGCTCGCTCTTGCGCTTCTGGCCGTTGCGCATTTCGACGACTTCTTCGGTCGGGACCAGGATCTCGCCGAATTCGTCTTCCATGCCAGCCAGCTTGACGCGCTCGATCAGGGAGCGCATTACATGCTTCTCGTAACCCGAGTAAGCATGCACAACATACCAACGCTTAGCCACGAGACACCCTTAGCCAACGATCAAGGAGACCAACCAGCCGAGCAGGGAATCTAGACCCCACAACAGCAGCGCCATGACCAGAACTACAGCCACGACAATCAGCGTGGTCTGAGTGGTTTCTTGGCGGGTCGGCCACACGACTTTACGGATCTCGGTACGAGCTTCCTTCGCCAGCGCAAAGAACGACTTGCCTTTGGCGGTCTGCAGGGCAACGAAGCCAGCGACAGCAGCCAGGGCGAGCAGGACGAGTACGCGATACAGGATCGGCGAAGCGGAGTAATACTGATTACCCACGACACCGACGACTACCAATGCGACAACAGCGAGCCACTTGAACAGATCAAAACGCGATTCTTGGGCTTCAGTTTTGGGAGTCATCGAGGAGGATCCTGTGAGAAGAAAGCCATCACACCGAGGTGAATGGCAGGTCAGGAGGGAATCGAACCCCCAACCTACGGTTTTGGAGACCGTCGCTCTGCCAATTGAGCTACTGACCTATAACGCTGTATCAGGCCGGCCATTATACCGGCCTGATCAAGTAAATCAACTACTTATTCAATAATTTTCGCTACGACGCCGGCGCCGACGGTACGACCGCCTTCACGGATGGCGAAGCGCAGACCGTCTTCCATTGCGATGGTCTTGATCAGGGTGACAGTCAT
>NZ_JBSSDH010000037.1:0-18250 GCF_054060555.1 Pseudomonas sp. TE6283 | reverse complement strand
TGAATTCTTCAGGGTAACGCTGACGACTCATGGCACCTCCTATTTGGGCCTCATTATGAGGCTTGGAGGTGTCTACGAAACCAGGGGCGATTCACAGATTGATTACATGCTTTTCGCCAGGCCACGTTGGCCAACGCGCTGTATTTTCCGTCACCCAATCGGGTGACGCTTTGTAAACCAGCCTTTTGCCAACATCCAATACGCCAGCAATCGGTCATCCGTGGGGATGTTCTCATCGCAAACTTTCCTTGTCTGCTCAGTGCGCCATTCCGGGGCAACGAAGATGGTCGTTTTATAGCACAAAAGAATTCGATGCATAGCCATCAAAGGAAAAAAAACAATATTTACATCACTGACATCATATCGCTACTACTGCTACCGATCGAAAATCAAGCACTTAGAAGTCTACAGGCATCTCGACAACAGACAGAAACTGAACAGCGTCCCGGGATGTTCTATCCATGCGCCATTCATACTCAGAAAGGAAAAATATCACCATATCAGATGCTCCTCACAAGCCATCACAACTCAATTAGTTGGATTCCGCGATACGCAATAACTTAATTGCGCACTTGTTAATGGCCTAGGAATATGCCCAACACTCATTTGGCATGATACTGTCAATCCACATGCATGACTATTCATACCCCTCCTGATCACCTCCACAGCGAATCGAAGCCCAATCTGCAAGAAGTTACAGACGATAAACAGCCTCACGTTCTGGCGTGCCAGGGATTTACAACCCCCACTACCCCCCGCCTCAAGACGCAAGCAGCTTCAATGTGGTAAAACGTCCCCTTAACGACTTCTTACCCCTTTCACGCCAAACGAATGAAGCCATGCGAAAACTGCTAGCCAGTGCCTGTACGCTGGTCCTCATTGCCACCCTTTGCGGCTACGGCTTCTGGACCTTGCAAAGGGCGGAAGGTCACTACCTGTCCGACCTGCGCATCGAACTTGTGCTCAATCAGGGCGTGCCCGGCCCGCATGGCAATTTGCTGGGCGTCGAGCCACTGCTTTACCCAGGCGACTATCAGAACCTGACGCGCTTGCATCGCAAGCTCTCGGCCTACCTCGAGCAGGCCCGCGACAAGGGCTTGGTCAATGCCAAGACCGTGGTGGTGTTGCCCGAGCACATCGGTACCTGGCTCTGGGCCCGAGGTGAAAAAAACGAGCTGTACCAGGCTACCCACCGCCGTGAGGCCTGGCAGTGGCTTGAGCTGAGCAATCCACTGCGCTACACCCTGGCGCTGCTTTCGGCCAGTGGCGATGATCGCCGCGGCGATGCGCACCTACGCATGAAAGCCACGCAGATGGCCAGCGATTATCAACAGCTGTTCGGTGGCCTGGCGCGGGAGTTCGGCGTCACCCTGGTTGCCGGCTCCATCGTTCTGCCCGCCCCCTACATCGAGAACGGCCAGTTGCGCACTGGCAACGGCCCGCTGTTCAACAGCAGCGTGGTCTTCGGCGGCGATGGCGCCGTGCTGGGGCAGCCGCAACACCAGCAGTACCCCGACAGTGAAACCCGGCGCTACATCCACGAGGGACATCAGTACCCCCTTCAGGTTGTGCAGACCCCCGCCGGCCGACTGGGCGTTCTGGTTGGCAGCGACAGTTGGTACCCTGCCAACCACCAGCAACTGGCCGTGCAGTCAGTACAATTGATCGCCAATCCTGTCTTCCTCAGTGGCCAGCATCGGTGGCAAGCGCCCTGGCGCGGCAACCGCCACCAGCCTGCGACAGCACAATTACCTCTGCAGCGCGGCCAGGTCAGCGAACAGACTGCCTGGCAGCAGCTGACCCAGGCTGCCAGCAACGGCACCAGCAGCATGAGCGTATTCATGCGCGGTCAGTTCTGGGAGCTCAGTGGTGGCGGCGAAGGTTTCGCCAACCAGGCCGGCACACTCTGGGCGAGTAGTGCCAGCCATGGCGCGCGCCTGCTGAACCTGTGGTTGTAACAGCGTGCCTCGCCCCCGCGTACGCCTGGGTGAACTGTCAGTAGGCTTCGTCCAGCCCCTGGCACAAGCCCTGGAAGAACTCGGCCACAACGCTCAGCCCCTGCTGTTGCGCTACGGACTCGATAGCGAGCGCCTCGCCGAACCAGGCGCGCGATTGTCGATTCCGCGTTACATGCATCTAGGCCACGCCGCCATAGCGATGAGCGACGATCCAGCTCTGGGCCTGCGCATCGGGCGCCTGAGTCAGCTGGCACAGGCAGGGCTTGCGGGGGTGACCGCTGCACAGGCCCCTACACTCGGCGCAGCGGCCCGCACCCTGCTGCGCTTCGAGCCGCTGTATGCCGCCAACTACCGGGGCCAGTCGAGCTTTCACGAAGACGCCCAGGGCGCCTGGCTGCGGTTCTACTCCATCAGCCCCTACAACGACTACAACCGCTTCGTGGTCGACTCGCTGCTCGCTGGCTGGCTGGCCCAGCTTGGCGCCCTGGCGGCCAGGCCGGTACAGGCCGAGCGCCTGGAAATCGAGTTCGATGCCCCCGCCTACGCCGCGCAGTACCAAAGCCTGTGCGCAGGCCCGGTGCATTTCGGCGGCACGGCCAACCAGCTGCGCCTGAGCCAGGCCACCCTGGCCCTGCCCAACCCGCAACACTGCCCCAGCACCTGGCAGCACCTGCTGCAGCTGTGCGAGGCGGAACTGGCCCAGCGCACCCGCGTGCGCAGCCTGGGCGAGCGCATCACCCACCTGCTGGGACCGCTGTTGAACGGTGGGCGCGAGCCGGATCTGGAAGAAGTGGCGCGGCACCTGCAGCTGCCGACCTGGACCTTGCGCCGCAAACTGGCCGAGGAAGGCACGCGCTTTCGCAACCTGCTCAACGACACGCGGCGCGACCTGGCCGAGACCTATATCCGCGACACGGAGCTGGCCTTCGGCGAGATCGCCTATCTGTTGGGGTTCGCCTCGGCCGAGGCCTTCCAGCGCGCATTCAAGCGCTGGACGGGGCTGACGCCCGGGGAGTTTCGCCGCCATCAGCGGCAGGTGGGTTAGAGTTCGGTGGCGTCGTCCGCCGGCTCCGGCAGGTCCAGTTCATAGGCCTGGAATTCGAGCAGTTCTTCCTGGTAATCGTCCATCTTTACGCCCCTTCATTCATCGTTCTTCAGTCATTGCGCCAACCTAAGCCAGCAAAATGACTGAATGATTACAACCCTATGAACGATAAACGTAGCAGGCACCCGGGAAGTTATCGACGCGTCAGAGTGGCGCGGGGACCTGCTCTGCGGCCGGCGCTTCCTGCTGCACCTGGATCGGAGTTGGCTCGACGGGCGGCGCGATGGGCTGCGAGCCCTTGCTGTCGTCCACAACCGGGGCCGCAGGGGCTTCGCTGGCCGGTACGGGAGCCGCTGGAGCGGCGACAGGCGCGGGCGCAGCGGCGGCGGCAACCGGAGTCGGTACCGGGGTCTCTGCCACGCTCTCGGCGACCGGCGCGGCAGACTGCGGCGCAGGTGCCAGGGCGGCGGGCGCGGGCTCCGGCAAGCCCAGGTCGGCGGCCGGTTTTTCCACCTTCGGCTCGGCGGCAGGTTCGGTCTTCTCCGGCTTCTTCGGCTTCGGCAGGTAGCTTTCCACCAGGGCGAAGTAGCGGTCGTAGAACTGCGCGGCGGTAACCGTCTCGCTGGCGACCTTGACCATGGAATCGTCGGTGGAGCCGATCGGCATCGACACCGAACCCAGCACACCCACGCCAAGGCTGGCGGAAGTATTGGATTTCTTCAGGGTGTAGCGGTCCTGCAGGGCGTTGGCGAACATGGTCGAGCGCTGCTTGTCGCTCATGTCCGGCACGCAGGTGATGTTGAAGCTGATCTGCAGGTGGTTCTCGGCGTTCTGCTGGAAGCTCTTGTTGCCGGCGACCTGATTGGCGTCGCTGCTGGTGATGATGTAGCCCTGGCTGAGCAGCGCGCGCCGCGCCGCCTCGCAGGAGCCCGCCTCGCTGGTGGCGAAACTGCGGGAGAAGGTGCCCGAGTCATCGAAGTTCTCGTGCTCGTAGACGGCGGCCTTTTTCGAGGAACAGCCGGACATACCCGCCAGCACGAGGGCCAGCCCGAGCGCGCCATAGACGGTTGATCTAGACATTGCCAATTCCGGGAAGAAACGAATGGGGCGTATTGTGCAACACATCGATCAGTGGCTGAAACCATTGATCAGTGAAGACTCTGTCAGCTTGGTGTAAATCCTTGCCCATGACTGTGCAAGACGCTGAAACGAAAAAAGCGACCCGAAGGTCGCTTTCTCGTTGCTTCGAAGTGTTCTAGGGACCTCGAGGCGAAGATGGCGCAGCGGACGGGACTCGAACCCGCGACCCCCGGCGTGACAGGCCGGTATTCTAACCGACTGAACTACCGCTGCGTATCGTTCGGGCTTGCGCCCGATTGAAACTGGGATCTGAGCTTTCAAGCGCTGTGGCGCGAAAGCCAGGCACAAAAAAAGCGACTTTGATATCGCCTTTTCTGTTTTGCCTTGAGCGTTCATGGGGCTCTTGGCAGAAGATGGCGCAGCGGACGGGACTCGAACCCGCGACCCCCGGCGTGACAGGCCGGTATTCTAACCGACTGAACTACCGCTGCGTATCGTTCAGGCTTGCGCCTGATTGAAACTGGGATCTGGCCTTGCGGCCTCAGACCGGTGCAAGCACCCATCTGGAGAAAAATGGCGCGGCGGACGGGACTCGAACCCGCGACCCCCGGCGTGACAGGCCGGTATTCTAACCGACTGAACTACCGCCGCGCATAGTTGGACTTGCATCCTGTTCCTCTCTGTCAGCGTGTTTCTTTCGAAACCACTGAACCAGGAACGCCTCAGGAAGTGGTGGGTGATGACGGGATCGAACCGCCGACCCTCTGCTTGTAAGGCAGATGCTCTCCCGGCTGAGCTAATCACCCCCGCGATGTTGCTTGCTGCGTTTGCTTCGCTGAGGCCGCGAAATTTACGCAGGTACCGATGCTAAGTCAATACCCCCATTGAAGTTTTTTTCAAAAAGGGCAAAAAAGCCGGTTGCTCTTGCCGACCTCATCGCGGGGCAGGCCCGCTCCTGCAACCAGATGCTCACAGCGTGGGAGCGGGCTTGCCCCGTGACAAGGCCGGCACAACCGACAAAAAAAGGGGCTATCGCCCCTTTCTCTTACATCTCAACAGGTTACAGCTCAGGTGTAGATCATCTTGCGGGTCATCCCACCATCAACCACGAACTCCTGGCCGGTAACGAACCCCGCCTGGCGCGACAGCAGCCACGCCACCAGCGCCGCCACGTCCTCGACCGTCCCTACCCTGCCCGTCGGATGCTGGGCATGGTCGGCCTCGGTCAAGGGCTCGGCGCGTCGCTGCGAAGGGTCACGGGCATCGATCCAGCCCGGGCTCACCGCATTGACGCGGATCTCCGGCCCCAGGCTCATGGCCAGGGCGTGGGTCAAGGCGACCAGGCCGCCCTTGCTGGCGGCATAGGCCTCGGTGTCCGGCTCGGACTGCCGGGCGCGGGTGGAGGTCAGGTTGACGATCGCACCGCCATGGGCGCGCAGGTAAGGTGCGCAATGCTTGGCCAGCAGCATCGGGCCATTGAGGTTGACTGCCAGCACCCGGTTCCATTGAGCCAGGGACAGGCTTTCCAGGGTCTGGTTGTGCGGATTGGCGATCGCCGCGTTGCACACCAGTGCATCCAGCCGACCGAACTGCCCGAGCACCTCGGACACCCCGGCACTGACCTGGGCCTCGTCGGCCACGTCCATGGTGATGAACCAGGCGTTGTCGCCCAGGGCCTTGGCAACCTTGGTGCCGCGCGGGCGATCCAGATCGCTGAGCACCACCTGCCACCCCTCGCAGATCAACCAGGCGGCGATGCCCAGGCCGATGCCGCGGGCGGCACCGGTCACCAGGGCTACCCGGCCGTTATGGCCGGGTTCGCCACCCTTCCAGTCGATCACAGCGCCGCCAGGCCGCGGGCCAGATCGGCTTGCAGGTCGGCCACGTCTTCCAGGCCGACCGCCACGCGCACCAGGCTGTCACGGATACCCGCCGCCTCGCGCTCCTGCGGCGTCAGACGTCCGTGGGAGGTGGTGGCCGGGTGGGCGATAGTGGTCTTGCTGTCGCCAAGGTTGGTGGTGATGGAGATCACCCGGGTGGCGTCGATGAAGCGCCAGGCGCCTTCCTTGCCACCCTTGACCTCGAAGCTGACCACCGCGCCGAAGCCGCTCATCTGGCGCTTGGCCAGTTCATGCTGCGGATGGCTCGGCAGGCCGGCATAGTGAACCTTCTCGATGCCGTCCTGCTGCTCGAGCCACTCAGCCAGCGCCTGGGCGCTCTCGCAGTGGGCGCGCATGCGCAGCTTGAGGGTCTCCAGGCCCTTGGTGAAGACCCAGGCGTTGAACGGGCTGAGGGTCGGGCCGGCGGTGCGCAGGAAGCCCACCACTTCCTTCATCTGCTCGCTGCGCCCGGCCACCACGCCGCCCATGCAACGGCCCTGGCCGTCGATGAACTTGGTCGCCGAATGGAACACGATGTCGGCGCCGAGCTTGAGCGGTTGCTGCAAGGCCGGAGTGCTGAAGCAGTTGTCCACCACCAGCATGGCGCCACGGGCATGGGCGATCTCGGCCAGGGCGGTGATGTCCACCAGCTCGGCCAGCGGGTTGGACGGCGACTCGACGACCAGCAGCTTGGTGTTGGCCTTGATGGCCTTTTCCCAGCCGTTCAGGTCGACCAGCGGCACGTAGTCCACTTGCACGCCGAAGCGCTTGAAGTACTTCTCGAACAGGCTGATGGTCGAGCCGAACACGCTCTGCGACACCAGCACATGGTCGCCAGCGCTGCACAGCGACATGACCACGGCGAGGATCGCCGCCATGCCGGTGGAGGTGGCCACGGCCTGCTCGGCGCCTTCCATCGCCGCCAGGCGCTCCTCGAAGGCGCGCACGGTCGGGTTGGTGTATCGCGAATAGACGTTGCCCGGTGTTTCGCCGGCAAAGCGCGCAGCGGCGTCGGCGGCCGTGCGGAAGACATAGCTGGAGGTCAGGAACAGCGCTTCGCTGTGCTCGGCCTCCGGTGTACGGTTCTGACCGGCGCGCACCGCCAGGGTGTCGAAGCCGACACCCTCGAGGTCACTGTCCAGTCGACCGGCATCCCATTGATCGGTCATGCCGTCGCTCCCAAATCAGTTGTTGTACAGGTCGATGATCGCGCTGACCGCCTGGTTCTTCACCTTGGCCAGGTCATTACGGGCCTGCTCGATGCGATCGAGGTAGGCTTCGTCGATATCGCCGGTGACATACTCACCGTTGAACACCGCGCAATCGAAATGCTCGATCTTGATCTTGCCGCCACCAACCGATTCGATCAGGTCCGGGAGGTCCTGGTAGATCAGCCAGTCGGCGCCGATCAACTCGGCCACCTGCTCGGTGGTACGGTTGTGGGCGATCAGTTCGTGAGCGCTCGGCATGTCGATGCCGTAGACGTTGGGGTAGCGCACCGCGGGGGCCGCGGAGCAGAAGTAGACGTTCTTGGCGCCGGCTTCGCGGGCCATCTGGATGATCTGCTTGCAGGTGGTGCCGCGCACGATCGAGTCGTCCACCAGCATCACGTTCTTGCCGCGGAACTCCAGCTCGATGGCGTTGAGCTTCTGGCGTACCGATTTCTTGCGCGCGGCCTGGCCGGGCATGATGAAGGTCCGGCCGATGTAGCGGTTCTTGACGAAGCCTTCGCGGAACTTGACGCCCAGGTGGTTGGCCAGCTCCAGCGCCGCGGTGCGGCTGGTGTCGGGGATCGGGATGACCACGTCGATGTCGTGGTCCGGACGCTCGCGCTGGATCTTCTCTGCCAGCTTCTCGCCCATGCGCAGGCGCGCCTTGTACACCGAGACGCCGTCCATGATCGAATCCGGACGGGCCAGGTAGACATGCTCGAAGATGCACGGCTGCAGTTTCGGGCTCTCGGCGCACTGCTTGGTGAACAGCTGGCCACCTTCGGTGATGTACACCGCCTCGCCCGGCGCCAGGTCGCGGATCAGGGTGAAACCGAGCACGTCCAGGGCCACGCTTTCCGAGGCGATCATGTACTCGACGCCTTCGTCGGTGTGACGCTGGCCAAACACCACCGGGCGGATGCCGTTGGGGTCGCGGAAACCGACGATGCCATAACCGGTGATCATCGCCACCACCGCGTAACCACCGACGCAGCGGCTGTGCACATGAGAAACCGCGGCGAACACGTCTTCCTCGGTCGGCTGCAGCTTGCCGCGCACCGCCAGTTCATGGGCAAACACGTTCAGCAGCACTTCGGAGTCGGAGTTGGTGTTGACGTGACGCAGGTCGGACTCGTAGATCTCCTTGGCCAACTGCTCGACGTTGGTCAGGTTGCCGTTGTGCGCCAGGGTGATGCCGTACGGCGAGTTGACGTAGAACGGCTGGGCCTCGGCCGAGGTGGAGCTGCCGGCGGTCGGGTAACGCACGTGACCGATGCCGATACTGCCGACCAGGCGCTGCATGTGGCGCTGCTGGAAGACGTCGCGCACCAGGCCGTTATCCTTGCGCAGGAACAACCGGCCGTCATGGCTGGTCACGATACCGGCAGCGTCCTGGCCGCGGTGCTGGAGGACCGTAAGCGCGTCATACAGCGCCTGATTGACGTTCGACTTACCGACGATACCGACGATGCCACACATGCGACGCAACCCCTACTTTGATGAAACTTGAGTGAAGAGCGCTCAGGGCTTGGTCGGCCCGAGCAACTGCTCCTTGAACGGAAGGTCAACGGGTGCGCTGACCCCACTGGACATCCACTGGCCACTGAACCCGAGAATGAGGTTCTTCGACCAGTCGGCTACCAATAGAAATTGTGGTATCAGGCGTGATTCCTGCCACCACGGATCCTGTTGCACCGGCCCCAGGCTCAGCAGCCCGACCGCCACCACCACCAGCAGGCCCCCGCGCGCGGCGCCGAAGGCCATGCCAAGGAAGCGATCGGTGCCGGACAACCCGGTCACGCGGATCAGTTCGCCGATGAGGAAATTGAGCATCGCCCCGACCAGCAGCGTGGCGACGAAAAGAATCGCACAGCCGGCAATGACCCGTGCAGAAGGCATCTGGATATAGCTTTCAAGATACTGCGCAAGCGAGCCGCCGAACATCCAGGCCACCGCACCGGCGACAATCCAGATGAGCAGGGACAAGGCTTCCTTGACGAAGCCGCGCTTGAGACTGATCAGTGATGAAATGACGACGATCGCAATGATCGCCCAATCAACCCAGGTAAATGCCACGGTGTTGCCTGCCGACGTTTGAGGCGGCGCATTTTACCAGAGCCAGGGGCTTGGAGTAAGCGGAATGTCAGGCGTTTGAAGGGCTGCGGGCTGACTCTGGGGACAGCTTTGCGCGCTAGAAAAGCCGTCGCGGGGCAATCCTACGCTGCAAAATCCTACGCGGTCCTACAGGGACCGCGCACGACTTCAGCGTTCGGACTCAGCCACGCTCCGGCTGGAAGCGCACCACGATGCCTTTGAGGTTCTGCTGGCGATTGATCACATCACGCAGGCGCTCGGCCTCGGCACGCTCGATCAGCGGCCCGACGAACACCCGGTTCATGCCGTCCGCCGAACGGATATAGGCGTTGTAGCCCTGGCTGCGCAGGGTCTTCTGCAGGTTCTCGGCACCAGCCCGGTTGGACAGGCTGGCCAACTGGATCGACCAGCTCACCGGCAGGCCGTTGGCATCGATCTTCGACGGCGCGGCTGGTTTGGCGGCAGGAGCGGCGGGCGCAGGCGCCGGACGCGCCTCCACCTTGGCCACCGGCGGCGTCGGCACCGGCGTCTGTGGCTTGGGCTGCGCGGGCGGCGCCACGGTCACTACCGGCGCGATGGGCTGGCTCGGCGCCGTCACCGGCGCCGTGGACTCGTCGACCACCACCGGCGGCTGCTCGTTCTGCTCCGGCAACGCCTGAGGTTCTGGCACCTGGACTGGCTCCACCTGAACCTGGGGCAGGCTGGGCATGGCCGGTGCCTCCGGCGCCTCGACACGTACCTGGCGCAGCTCGTCCTCGCGAGTGAACAACATCGGCAGGAAGATCACCGCCAGCGCCACCAGCACCAGCGCACCGACCATGCGCTGCTTCATCCCTTTATCCAGCACTGCCATCTACTCCATCCTCGGGGACCTGCCGCTCGAGCCAGGCCAGGGCCTCGCCGACGCAGAAAAACGAACCGAACAGCAGGATCTGGTCATCCGCCGTCGCCTGGGCGCACTGCCCTTCGAGGGCAGCCGCGACACTGGCGTAAGACTTCACCGTCGCACCGAGGTTCGTCAAGGCATCCGCCAGCTCTGCGGCAGGGCGACTGCGCGGCGTGTCCAGCGGCGCCACCGCCCAATCGGCGACCTGGTCGCGCAGCGGCGCGAGCACACCGGCCAGGTCCTTGTCGGCCAACAGGCCGAACACCGCCAGGCGCCGCCCCTTCACCGGGCGCGCCGCCAGGCGGCGGGCCAGGTACTCGGCAGCGTGCGGGTTGTGACCGACATCCAGCAGCAGCTCCACGCGCTTGCCACGCAGCAGCAGCTCGCGCCGGTCGAGACGACCGGTGATACGCGTATCCAGCAAGGCCTGGCCAACCGTGCCAGCATCCCACGGCAGGCCCATCAGCAGGAAAGCCTGCAAGGCCAGGGCGGCATTCTCCATGGGCAGGTCTAGCAACGGCAGGTCGCGCAACTCCACAGGCGAACCGTCGAGCTGGCGACCACGCCAATGCCAGTGTTCGGCACTGCTATCCAGGTCAAAATCACGTCCGCGCAGGAAGAACGGGCAACCCAACTCGCGTACCTTGTCCAGCAAAGGCTGTGGTGGATCCAGGTCACCGCACAGCGCAGGCTTGCCCTGACGGAAGATCCCCGCTTTCTCGTAGGCCACCGACTCGCGGCTATCGCCCAGGTAGTCGACATGGTCGACACCGATACTGGTGACCAGCGATACGTCGGCATCCACCAGGTTGACCGCGTCCAGCCGACCACCCAGGCCGACCTCGAGCACCACCGCGTCCAGCGCGGACTGCTTGAACAACCAGAACGCCGCCAAGGTGCCCATTTCGAAATAGGTCAGCGAGATTTCGCCGCGTGCCGCTTCCACCGCAGCGAACGCCTCACACAGGCGCTCATCGCTGGCCTCGCGGCCTTCGATCAGCACCCGTTCGTTGTAACGCAGCAGGTGCGGCGAACTGTACACCCCGACCTTGAGCCCCTGGGCGCGCAGCAACGCGGCCACGAAGGCGCAGGTCGAGCCCTTGCCATTGGTGCCGGTCACCGTCACCACCCGCGGCGCCAGCTTGCCCAGCCCCAGGCGCGCCAGCACCTGTTGCGAGCGCTCCAGGCCCATGTCGATGGCCGAGGGGTGCAATTGTTCGAGGTAGGCGAGCCAGTCGCCCAGGCTGCGCTGGTTCATCACGCGACCGCGGCGACCTCTTTGGCCGCTTCCGGAGTCGGCTGGCCGGTCATCTGCGCCAGCAGGCGAGCCAGGCGCGGACGCAGCTCGTCACGGGAGATAATCAGGTCGATGGCGCCGTGCTCCAGCAGGAACTCGCTGCGCTGGAAGCCTTCGGGCAGTTTCTCGCGCACGGTCTGCTCGATCACGCGCGGGCCGGCGAAGCCGATCAGCGCCTTCGGTTCGCCGACGATCACGTCGCCGAGCATCGCCAGGCTGGCCGAAACGCCGCCGTAGACCGGGTCGGTCAGTACCGAGATGAACGGAATGCCTTCTTCGCGCAGGCGCGCCAGCACGGCGGAGGTCTTGGCCATCTGCATCAGCGAAATCAGCGCTTCCTGCATGCGCGCGCCGCCGGAAGCGGAGAAGCAGACCATCGGGCAGCGGTTTTCCAGGGCGTAGTTGGCGGCGCGCACGAAACGCTCACCGACGATGGCACCCATGGAGCCGCCCATGAAGGAGAACTCGAAGGCACTGACCACGATCGGCATGCCCATCAGGGTGCCGCTCATGGAGATCAGCGCGTCCTTCTCGCCGGTCTGCTTCTGCGCGGCGGTCAGGCGGTCCTTGTACTTCTTGCCGTCACGGAACTTCAGGCGGTCGACCGGTTCCAGGTCGGCGCCCAGCTCGGCACGGCCTTCTGGATCGAGGAAGATATCGATGCGCGCGCGGGCGCCGATACGCATGTGGTGGTTGCACTTAGGGCAGACGTCGAGGGTCTTTTCCAGCTCCGGGCGATACAGCACGGCTTCGCAGGACGGGCACTTGTGCCACAGCCCTTCCGGCACCGAGCTCTTCTTCACCTCGGAACGCATGATCGATGGGATCAGTTTGTCTACCAACCAGTTGCTCATGCTTGCTTTCTCCAGTATTGGCCGGGGAGACCTGCGCGGCCCCGCCCTGCCCTTGAGCTCAAATTCTTCTGTAAAGCGACGATGGACCGGCTACAACCGCCCCACCTCCAATTCTTCCCCGGCATGCCCCGCGCTCTGGCGCGGCCTGGCAGCACCGGGCTGCGAAAGCTATGGACGATGGCGCGCGGCCAGCCGTCACATCCGCGTTCACGCCTGCTTCACCGCCTGCATGAAGGCGTCGATCTTTGCCGCATCCTTTATGCCCTTGGCCTGCTCCACGCCGCCACTGACATCCACCGCGTACGGGCGCACCTGGCGAATGGCCTCGGCGACGTTGTCGGCCGACAGGCCACCGGCAAGGATGATCGGCTTGCTCAGGCGCTGCGGAATCAGTGACCAGTCGAAGGCCTCACCGGTTCCTCCCGGCACGCCCGGCACATAGGCATCCAGCAGGATGCCGCGGGCGCCGGCGTAGTGCTGGCAGGCGGCCTCCAGGTCATCCCCCGGGCGCACCCGCAGGGCCTTGATCCAGGGGCGGTGGTAGCCCTCGCAATCGGCCGGGGTTTCATCGCCGTGGAACTGTAGCAGGTCCAGGGAAACCACTTCGAGGATCTCGTTGAGCTCACAGCGCGAGGCGTTGACGAACAACCCCACGGTGGTCACGAACGGCGGTAGCGCGTCGATGATCGCCCGCGCCTGGCGCACGTCCACCGCCCGCGGGCTTTTCGCATAGAAGACGAAACCGAGGGCGTCGGCGCCGGCCTCGACCGCGGCCAGGGCGTCCTCGATACGGGTAATCCCGCAGATCTTGCTGCGAACGTTGCTCATGGACGGCGAACCTTGGGTGATCGGGAAAGCGTCGATGGTAGCAAATGCCCCGTGCCCCGTCAGTCCGCCAGCGCCTCGTAGCCGGTAAGAAAGTGTGGGCCGATGTAACGCTGCGGCAACGCGTATTCTTCCGGATACTCCACCTGCACCAGGTAGAGGCCGTATGGGTGCGCGGTCACCCCGCCGTCACGGCGGTTGCGCCCTTCCAGCACCTCGCGGGCCCACTCCACCGGACGCTCGCCGGCGCCGATGGTCATCAGCACGCCGGCGATGTTGCGCACCATGTGGTGCAGGAACGCGGTGGCGCGCACGTCCAGCACGATCATCCGCCCATGGCGGGTCACGCGCAGGTGGTGGATATGCTTGATCGGCGACTTGGCCTGGCACTGGCTGGCGCGGAAGGCGCTGAAATCATGGGTACCCAGCAGATACTGCGCGGCCTCGGCCATGCGCTCGACGTCCAGCGGGCGGTGGTTCCAGGTCACTTCCTCGGCCAGGTGCGCCGGGCGGATCGGATCGTTGTAGATGACGTAGCGATAGCGCCGCGCGGTGGCCTTGAAGCGGGCATGGAAGTGCGCGGGCATGGGCGCCGACCAGACCACGCTGATGTCGTGGGGCAGGTTGAAATTGGTGCCCAGGGTCCAGGCGCGCTCGTCGCGCACGGCGCGGGTGTCGAAATGCACGATCTGCCCGCAGCCATGGACGCCGGCATCGGTACGCCCGGCGCAGATCACCGAGATCGGCTCGTTGGCCACCGTCGACAGCGCCTGCTCCAGGGCCTGCTGGACACTGGGCACGCCACTGGCCTGGCGTTGCCAGCCGCGGTAGCGCGAGCCTTTGTATTCCACGCCCAGGGCGATGCGGGTGTAGCCTTCGGCGGCCGACTCGGCGGCGGCGGTGTCGATGATGTCCAAGAGCGGCAAACCTGATGCTGAAACGAAAGACAGGAGTATACCGGCAAACCGCGCGGGGGCCGAAATGATCGCGGGGCAAGCCCGCTCCCACGTGTGCTGTGGGAGTGGGCTTGCCCCGCGCTGTGCTACGTCGCCTCAGACCAGGCGCGAGAGCATCTCGTTGGCTTCCTGGCGCTGACTGTCGTCGCCGTCCTTGACCACTTCGTCGAGGATGTCACGGGCGCCCTGATGGTCACCCATGTCGATGTAGGCGCGAGCCAGGTCGAGCTTGGTGGCCACCTCGTCAGCGCCGGAGAAGAAATCGAAGTCCAGGTCGTCCAGCGGCTCGGGCTCCAGCGCCGCGTCCTCGGCGGTGAACCGCGGCTCTGGCGCCGCTGCCGGGACATCGAGGTTCTGCGACAGCTTGTCGAGCTCGGCGTTGACGTCGTCCAGTTCCGAGGCGAAGTTCTTGGCCGCCGGCGAGTCATCGTCCAGCGACAGCGACAGGTCGAAGTCCTCGGGCAGTTCCAGCTCGGAGATCGGGTCGAACTCCGGAATGGCCTCGAAGGCCGCCAGTTCGGCCGCCACGTCCACCGGGGCTTCCTCGCTGCTGGTCGGGGCCACCGGTTCTTCGGCGACATCCAGGTCGAACTCGGCCAGGTCGTCGACATTCTGCGGCGTCGCCTGGGCCTGAGCGAGCAATGCCTCGAAGTCGTCGTCGGCATCGGTTTCGGCGATGGCAGGCACAGGCTCGGCCTGAACCTCGGGCGCCTCGGCAGCCAGGTCCTCGAGACCGGCCAGGTCCAGGTGATCATCTACCGGCAGGTCATCACCCAGGCTCAGGTCGAAGGCGCTGTCCAGGTCGGTCTCGTCGACCACAGGCTCAGGCTCGGCCGCCACGACCGGCTCCACGACGAGTTCCGGCGCGCTTTCGCCCAGCTCCAGCGCCTTGTCCTGCAGCAGGTCCTGGACATACTGCTCGTCCAGCTCGGCGGCCAGGGCAGCTGCACCGGCGGCGCCTGCCGCCACCGCCGCGACACCCAGCATGGCTGGGAAGCGCTCCTTGAGCGCGGCGACCTCGGCCTGGTTCGCGTCATTGACCGCCAACTTGCGTTCCTGACCGGCGAAAGCATCCTGGTCGCCCTGACGGGCATAGACTTCCATCAGCTTCAGGCGCAGGTCGCTGCGCTGCGGTTCGGAGGCCACCGCCGCTTCAAGCAGGTCGGCGGCATGATTCAGACGGCCACGGGCCAGGCTGTCGTCCACCTCGGCCAGCAGCGCTGCACGCGGATCGACCGCCGGCGCAGCGGCTTCGACGGGGGCCGCAGGCTTTTCCGCGGCAACGGCCGCAGCAGCCGAGGCCGCCACCACCGCTGGCGACAGGGTCACGGTCGGCGCCGACACGTCGAGACCTTCGAAGCTGCTGGGCGGCAGCTCCAGGTCAGGGCCACGCTCGCTGTCTTCGGCCAGGGCGCGCGCCATGCGCAGGTGCTTTTCGGCTTCCTGCTGGGCCTTGCGCTTGCGCGCCAGGAGCAGCAGCAACAACAGCAGGACCAGGAACGCGGAACCGGCGATCAGGCCCAGCAGCAGCGGATTGCCCAACAACTGGTCGAGCATGCCGGGCTCTTCGCTGGCCGGTGCTTCGGCGGCCACATCCTGCGGCGCGGTGTCGGCGGCGGCGGGCGCCGGAGCGACCACCGGCTCGGCCGGAGTCAGCTGGGCGTTCACCGCCGGTGGCGCCGGCTCGCCCGGCAGCGCGCCGGCCGGCGGCTGCGGTGCCGCGGCGCCCTGGGCCTCCAGGCGCGCCAGTTGGTCGTTCTTCAGCTCGATCAGACGCTGCAGCTTGTCCAGCTGGCTCTGCAAGTCGACCATGCGGCTCTTGAGCTCTTCGTTGTCGCGACGGCTGGTGTCGAGGCTTTCCTGGGCCACGGCCAACTTATCGCCCAGTGCCTTGGCCTCACCGGCTGCGCCCTTGCCGCCCGGCGCCACCAGGCGCAGGTTGTCGCCCTGGGCGATGCGTGCCGGCGCGGCGCCGGCCTCGCCACGGCGGGTGGCGTCCAGCTGCCGTGCACGCGGGCCGAGGCGACGGCCTTCGCGCCAGGCGGCGTACTGCTCGGCCACCTCACGGTTGGCCTGGGCCTGGGGAATGCTCTGCACCTGCTGCTGATCGGGCAGGCGCAGGACCTGGCCGATCTTGAGCTGGTTGATGTTGTTGCCGATGAAGGCATCCGGGTTCAGCGCCTGGATCGCCAGCATGGTCTGCTGGATCGAGCCGCCGTTGCTGTTGCGCGCGGCGATCTGCCAGAGGGTGTCGCGGCGCTTGGTGGTGTAGCTGCCCGCGCTGACCGCCGGGTTGATATTGGCCTGGGTCGGCTGGCTACCCTGGGCCTGGGCCTGGTCGAGCAACACGCTGTAGTCGCGCAGCAGACGGCCCTGGGGCCACATGACCTGGACCAGGAACTTGACCACCGGCTCCGGCAACGCCTTGCTGGAGGTGACCCGCAGCACGCTCTTGCCGTTGGGGTTGATCACCGGCGTGAACGCGAGGTCTTCGAGGTACGGCGGGAAGGCCACCCCGGCCTTGGCGAACTCTTCCGGCGACGCCAGGCTGGGCGCCATCTGCGCCGCGGTGAGGTCACGCACATCGAGCAGTTCGATCTCGGCATCCAGCGGCTGGTTCTGCGCCGACTTGAGGGTCAGCTCGCCCAACCCCAGAGCGTTCGCCACGCCGGACGACAGCGCCGAGGCTGCAGCGATGGCCAGAACCAGTTTGCGAATTCGAAGCATGAACTCTTCCCTTGTATGAAGCGTCCCGAAAACCTTTGCGCGGTTCAGGACAAAATTGCTCGCAGTATCTTTTACGCCATGTGTTTTATCAACAATTGTGCCGCCTGCACGGCATTCAGCGCCGCGCCCTTGCGCACATTGTCGGTGGTCAGCCACAGATTCAGCTGCTGGTCTTCATCGACACCATGGCGTACACGACCAACATAGACCACGTCCTGGCCCACTGCGTCCCCCACTGGTGTCGGATAATCGCCCGCTTCGACCAGTTCGATACCGTCGGCGGCTTCCAGCGCGGCGCTGACGGCCGCCAGATCGACCGGATTACGGCTTTGCACGGCGACACTGAAGCTATCGCCGAAAAACACCGGGACTTGAATGCAGGTCACGGAAATCTTCAGCTGTGGCAGGTCGAGCACCTGGCGCAGCTCGCCCACCAGGCGGCGCTCCACGGCCGTGTGGCCCTGTTCATCGGGGGTGCCTACCTGGGGCAGCAGGTTGAAGGCGACCTGGCGATCGAAGAAGCGCGGCTCCAGCGGGCGCGCGTTGAGCAGCTCGGCGGTCTGCCGGGCGAGCTCGCTGACGGCCTCCCTGCCCTGCTCCGAAACCGCGAGGCAGGCATTGACCTGCACGCGCTCGATATCGAGCAGTCCCTTGAGCGGCGCCAGCGCCACGGCCAAGGCAACCGCGCCGGCGCTCGGGCTGGTGATCAGTGCGGGCCGAGCGAGTTCGGCGATGCGCTCGCCATTGGCTTCCGGAACCAGCACGGTGGCGCCGTCCAGGGCGCCGGACAGGTCGATCACCGCGCAACCGGCGGCGATGGCCTTGGGCGCGAAGCTGCGGCTCACGGCGGGGCTGGCGGCGAAGAACACCAGTTGCGCCTGGCTGAAGTCGAAGCTGTCCACTTCGCGGACTTTCAGCTTCTTGCCGGCGAACATGACGCTGCTGCCGGCGGATTCCATGCTGGCCAGCAGGTGCAGGGTGGAGACCGGGAAGGCCACTTCCTCGAGGATCTGGACGAGGGATTCACCGACGGTGCCGGTGGCGCCGACTACGGCGATGTCTAGGGCGGGGGTGGTCATGGGATCGGTTCCTTTCTGCGGGGTACGGCGGGGGAGCGGCACTTTACTTGGATTGTGGGGTGGGAGGTAGGTTCGGGTTCGGGTTCGGGTTCGGGTTCGGGTTCGGGTTCGGGTTCAAGAGTGTGGGTTTTGATTTTTTTATGCGCATTCATTGGCGATGTCGACGCATTATCACCCTTCCGCCCTTACGGCGGCCTACTTTTCTCGTGGGAAAAGTAGGCAAAACCGTTCGGCTCCGTTCATACGGCCCCTACGCTTCGCTTCGGGGTTCCCTCGCTCCGTTCTTGCTCCCGGGAGGACCGCGCTGAACGCCCCATCCTGGGGCGCAGCGCTTGACGGCCATCCATGGCCGTCACCT
>NZ_JBSSDH010000036.1:0-22350 GCF_054060555.1 Pseudomonas sp. TE6283 | reverse complement strand
TTGAATTCTTCAGGGTAACGCTGACGACTCATGGCACCTCCTATTTGGGCCTCATTATGAGGCTTGGAGGTGTCTACGAAACCAGGGGCGATTCAGATATGCCGGTGGTGATGGCAGCGGAGAAGCCCGTGGTGGTGCCCGAGCGGCGCAAGCTGAGCTGGAAGGAATGTGCGCAGCGGGCGTTGCGGTTGCATGGGGTTGGCGATTGAACCCTGCGATCCACTGAAAGGGCTGCCATGCAGCCCAGTTCAATCCTGCCCTGACTTCTTCCGGATACGTTGGCACTTGGCACCAAGCTCATAGCGAGCAATGTCGGCTATGCACTCCACCTTCGGCAAAAACAGCGCCTCAAGCTCTTTTCTCCGGCCTAGAACCATCGCCACTCGGATCAGAATCTCAAAACCGACATTTCGTCCCGTTTCAAGGTTGGGCACGGTATTAGTGCCGATGCCGGCACGAGCAGCCACTTCCGCTTGCGACATCTGTTGAGCAAGCCGCTCGGTGCGCAAGCGCTCGCACAAGGCCCTCATGAGTTCGCTGGGTTTGGTAAGACTTAAATCCAACTTCATGTGTGTTAACTCAACAAATCGCAGTTAAGGCACAAAATATTGGATTAAGAACTCCTCTGCCAGGGAGGGGTTCGTCTTTCTGAATGGTCTGACAGCACCGTAAGACTCAGGCGGATTTCGAAGGAGGATTTCTGATGACTGGGGCGTGGGAGCGGCGCTGTGCCGCAGGAGATTGCACCGCAAAGCCGGTGCTCCCCTTCGCGGGGCAAGCCCGCTCCCACGCCCTTATCTGCTCACCACGGACTTAGGCACAATGGCCTTAGTGAGCGACATCCAGCGGCATCCGGTACTCAATCACCCCCGGCTTCTCGGCAATCCAGTCATACAACCGCTGCGCAGTCCGGTTGGTCTCCTGGGTATGCCAGTACAGCCGGTCGCACTGCTGCTGCCGGGCCTGGTCCTGGACGAACTCGATCAGTTGCTTGCCGATCATCCGCCCCCGGGCGCTCGGGCACACGTACAGGTCTTCCAGGTAGCAGAAGTCGTTGCGCCCCCAGGTCGAGCGGTGGAACACATAGTGGACGAAGCCGAAGAGCCGCTCGCCGTCAGTGGCCACGGCGCAGTGCATGGGCTCGGCCGGGTCGAAGAAGCGGGCCCAGGTGCGCTCGGTGATGGCTGGGCCCAGGTCTACCTGGTAGAAGGCCTGGTATTGCGACCAGTAGTCACGCCAGGGCTGCAGGTCGGCTTGCTTCACTTCGCGGATGAAGACGGGTAGTTGGGTGGTGGTCATTGGTGGAACCCCTTTTGGGCAAAGCAGTGTGGATGAGTGAGGGGCCGGCCTGCCCGTAGCGCTTGCCTTCCTTGGTGGTTGCTTGCGGGCTTGGGTTTTATAGCGGATAAATGGTTGGTTTTTACCTGCCAATTAATCGGAAGTTGCCAGACCATTTTGAGGTTCTGGATAAGGGGTAAGGCTTGAGATTGCCGGGGGCGCTTTGCGCCCCTTTCGCGACACAAGGCCGCTCCTACAGGGGATCGCGGTCGCCTGTGGGAGCGGGCCTTGCCGGGGCGCCGGATTGGTCGGAAAGGGGCGCGAAGCGGCCCCGGCATTGGCAGGTCCATCAGCCAGGGAAGCAGGCCAATGTTCAAACACGCGCAGCTGGAATCGGTGAAAGCCTGGATCAACGACCCCGCAAACGCCGCGCTGGCCTTGCATGTGCGCATCCAACGGGCGATCCGCCAGTTGATCCTCGACGGCGCACTGCCGGTGGGCAAGGCGCTGCCCGCCTCGCGCCCGCTGGCCCAGTCCCTGGGCGTGTCGCGGGATACCGTGGAGTCGGCCTACAGCCAGTTGCACGCCGAAGGCTTTATCGAGCGGCGCGTGGGCAGTGGCAGCTTCGTGTCGCAACGGGCCCGCTGCCTGCCGTCGCGCAAGCGCCAGCGCCAGCCACACACCGAAGCCCCCGTGCAGTTGAGCCGCCGTGGTGAAGCGCTGTTGCACAGCGGTGGCGTCCACAACTTCCAGTCGCCCCGCCCCTTCGCCCCGGGCGTGGCCGAAACCCGGCACTTTCCCCTGGCCATCTGGGAGAAGCTGGAGCGGCAGGTATACAAGGAGTACGGCACGCGGGCGCTGGAACACAGCGAGCCGCAGGGCATGGCCCCCTTGCGCCGGGCAATCGCCGACTACCTCAACCTCGAGCGCGGGGCCCAGGCATCCGCCGAGCGCATCCTGATCCTCACCAGCTCGCAGCAGGCCCTTGGCCTGTGCGCCCAGGTGCTCATGGACGCAGGCGACCAGGTGCTGGTCGAGGACCCGCTCTACCAGGGCACCCGCCAGGCCGTCACCGCCGCCGGCCTGGCAGGCGTGCCGGTCCCGGTGGACGCGCACGGCCTGCAGGTGGACGCCATGGCCCGGCTGGCGCCGGATGCCCGGGCGGTATTCCTCACCCCTTCGCACCAATACCCGACCGGTGCGACCCTGGCGCTGGACCGGCGCCTGCTGGCGATCGAATGGGCGCGCCAGCAACGCGCCTGGATCATCGAGGACGACTACGACAGCGAGTTCCACTACGCCGGCCGCCCCACCGCCTGCGTGCAGGGCCTGGACCCATACGACCGCACGCTGTACATCGGCACCTTCACCAAATCGCTGTTCGCCGGCCTGCGCATCGGCTACCTGCTGCTGCCGCCCCAGCTCGTCGCGCCGATGACCGCCGCCCGCACGCTGCAGGACGGGCATAACGCCTCCATCGCCCAGCTGACCCTGGCCCGCTTCATGGAAGGCGGGCACTTCAACGCCCATGTGCGGGCCATGCGCGCGCTCTACGCCGAGCGGCGGGATGTGCTGGCGGATCTGCTGCGCAGGCACCTGGGGGCGTTTCTCGTGCCGCAGGTGCCCGCCGGCGGACTGCAGATGCCCTGCCATTTCGTACAGGGCTTGCCTGAAGACGCCGTGGTCAGGGCGGCACGCGGGGTGGGCATCGATCTGTTGGGGCTGGGCAGCTTGTACGCGGTGCCGAGGAACGATGCCGGCGTGCTGATGGGGTTTGCGGCACTGACACCCGCGCAGATGAGGGAAGCGGTGGTGAAACTGGAGAAGGTGCTGGCAGGTCTGGTCACTTCGGGACGTTCGATGCGGTAGCCCGTTCTGCGCGAGAAGAAATGTGGTAAACCAATCGCTGAAATCCGCCGCGAAAACCAGAATCAGACAACGCCTAGGATTCTTGGCAAAAACACTAAAATGTACACTCAGCGCCTAGAAAACTAGTCTTTATCCAGTAGCGACTTTTCCTTTCAAGTGCACTATACAAAGTCTAGAATTCTAGGCATTCAGGTCAATAACAGCGTTTTAAGCATAGGATCCCAGGCGTTATGAAAGCCATATCAATGACTGACGACGCTATCGCCAACGAGATCGGCCAACGCATTGAGGCTATCCGCCTGAAGCGTAATATTGGCCAGGACATCGTCGCCCATGAAGCCGGGATTTCCCGGGAGACCTACCGCAAGCTCACCGCAGGCAAAGGCACCCTGGTGAACGTGATTGCCGTCCTGAGGGTGCTGGGAGAGCTTGATCGTCTCGCCTCCCTCATCGAGGACGTCAGGACCAGCCCCGTGCAACTGGCAAAAATGCAGGGCAAACAGCGGATGCGGGCGACCGTCACACGGGCTACACCGCCGGCGCCTGAACACGGAATCAGGACGCCTATCGGCAAGCCCACGCTCATTGGTGGCCCGAAACCCGACAAGGATGACAGCTGGTGATTGCACGGATCTATCTCTGGGATGTGTATGTAGGCGCGCTCAACTGGAACACGCAGACCCAGATCGGAGAGTTCGAATACACCCCCGAGTTCGTCAGGACCGGCCTTGAGATCTCGCCGGTCCACATGCCCTTGCGCCAGGACTACACCTATGTGTTCCAGGGGCTGGACCGCGAAACCTTCAAGGCCCTGCCCTCGATCCTGGCCGACTCGCTGCCCGATGATTTCGGCAACGCGCTGATCGATGCCTGGCTGGCCCAGCAGGGGCGTGACAAGGCAACGTTTACCCCGGTCGAGCGCCTGCTGTACCAGGGCAAGCGCGGCATGGGCGCCCTGGAATATCGTCCGGCGATGGCTACCGAGCGGGACAAGGGGGAGAGCATCCATATCGATGCCCTGGTGCACCTGGCCAGCGAGGTGTTGTCCGAACGCGAATCGATCGCCGAGCGCCTAGATGCCAAGGACCCGTCGCTGGACGACAGCGCCCTGCAGCACCTCATCCAGATCGGTACCAGCGCGGGCGGTGCCCGGGCCAAGGCGGTGATCGCCATGAATGCCGAAGGCGAAATCCGTTCGGGCCAGGTCACCGCGCCGCCGGGCTTCGAGTACTGGTTGCTCAAGTTCGATGTGGCCAAGGACTCGACCGTACTGGCTGATTCGCAAGGCTACGGGCGCATCGAGTACGCCTACCACCTGATGGCCAAGGCGGCCGGCATCACCATGACCGAGTGCCGATTGCTGGAGGAAGGTGGACGCGCTCACTTCATGACCCGGCGCTTCGACCGCACGACCGAAGGTGAAAAGATCCACGTGGCGACCTTGTGCGCACTCGACCACGCCGACTTCCGCAAGCCTGGCCAATACTCCTATGCCGAGGCCTTCGCGGTGATGCGCGCACTGCGGATTTCCCGCGACGGTGCCGAACAGTTCTACCGCCGCATGGTCTTCAACCTGGTGGCACGCAACCAGGACGACCACACCAAGAACACGGCCTTCATGATGGACACCGACGGCACCTGGTACCTCACGCCAGCCTATGACGTCTCCTACTCCTACCTGCCAGGTAGTTTCTGGGTCGATACCCACCAGATGACCGTGAACGGCAAACGCGACGACTTCACCCTCGACGATCTGTTAAGCGTTGCCAGCCAAGTGCGTGGCATGGACGCACGGCGGATCATCAAGGAAGTCTGCGAAGCCGTCGCACAATGGCCGCAGTTTGCCCAGGACGCTGGGGTGCCAACCTCAGCCAGTAAGCGAATCGGTGAAGTACACCGCCTGTATCTTGGCGAGGGGCTTTGAATAAACGCCCCTCCCGAGGGCTGGACGCGCAGCTCAAGCCACCCGCACCACCACCTTGCCCTTGCTCCGCCCACCTGCCACCGCCGCCAACGCCTGTTCGGTAGCCTCGAAGGCGAACACTTGGTCGAGCACCGGCGTCAGGATCCCCTCCTCCACCAGCCGGGTGATGGCCTCCAACTGTCGACCATCGGCGCGCATGAACACGAACCGATAGCGCACGCCCGAGGCCTCACAACGCTTGCGGATGCGGCGGCTGAGCAGGCGAAGCACCTGACGTAATGGCCAAGCCATCCCTTGCTCGGCCGCGAACTCAGGCGTGGGCGGCCCGGAAATGGAAATCAGCTGGCCACCCGGTTTGAGAATCTGCACCGAGCGCTCCAAGGTGCCTGCCTCCAACCCGCTGAGCACCACATCGTAGTCGCGCAATTCCCGGGTGAAATCCTGACGCTTGTAATCGATGACCACATCCGCGCCCAAGGCCTTCACCCATTCGACATTGCCCGTGCCGGTGGTCGTGGCGACGAACGCCCCCAAGTGCTTGGCCAACTGGATCGCGATGCTGCCCACGCCACCGGAGCCCGCATGAATCAGCACCTTCTGCCCCGGCTTGAGCTGGGCGGTTTCCACCAATACCTGCCAAGCGGTCAAGGCCACCAAGGGCAGCGCGGCGGCCTGTTCCATGCTCAAGTTGGCGGGCTTTCGCGCCAGCGCCTGCTGGGTGACGGCGATCTGTTCGGCAAAACTGCCGATACGTGCCTGCCCGGGCCGTGCATAGACCTCGTCGCCGGGCTTGAAGCGGGTGACACGGGCACCCACGCGCAGCACGGTACCGGCCAGGTCGTTGCCCAGGATCAGCGGCAGGCGGTACGGCAGCACCCGTTTGAACTCGCCGTTACGCAGCTTCACGTCCAGGGCGTTCACCCCGGCGGCGTGGACCCGCACCAGCACGTCGTCATCCCCCAGGGTGGGCACGGGCATTTCGGCGATACGCCCGACGACATCCTTGCCATAACGATCGATGATGAAAGCTTTGATTGAGATCTCCCGTGACTCACTGCGCACTGCGATAGCGCTCGGCGACCTGGGATTGGCGCAAATCCCCCATCAGCATCTGTCGGGCGCCATCCAGCGCAGCCCAGCGGTCGGCGTGCTGCAAGGGCGGAATGGTGATCGCTTCGCGGCGGTCGTAACCCACCAGCGCAGCATCGACCAAGTCTTCCACCTCCATCACTTCTGGCAACGTGTTGATATCCAATCCGGAACGCGACCAGATCTCGGTGCGGGTCGCGGCCGGCAGCACGGCCTGCACATAGACCCCCTTCGGCCCCAGCTCCAGCGCCAGCCCCTGGGACAGGAACTGCACGAACGCCTTGGTGGCGCCATACACGGTCATGCCCAGTTCCGGCGCCAGCCCCACCACCGAGCCGATGTTGACGATCGCGCCAGCGCCCTGCTCGGCCAGGCGCGGCGCAATGGCGGCAGCCAGGCGGGTGACGGCGGTGACGTTCAGGCCGATCAGGCGCTCGAGGCTTGCGCCATCCAGCCCCAGGAAGCCCCCTGACTGACCTTGCCCGGCGTTGTTGATCAGCACGCCTATACGCGCATCTTCACGCAACCGCGCTTCGACCCGAGCAAGGGCATCGGCCTGGGTGAGGTCGGCGACCAGCACCTCGACGGCGACAGCGAAGTGCTCACGCAGGCGGGCAGCCAGGGCCTCCAGGCGCGCCTGGTCGCGGGCGACCAGCACCAGGTCGTGACCACGCTGGGCGAAGCGTTCGGCATAGGTGGCGCCGATACCGCTGGAGGCACCGGTGACGAGAACGGAAGGCAAGGCACTCATGGCAAATCCTCAAGGTGGGTGGCGACACCCGATCGGGGTGGGCCTAGCCGTTATGATTACGATCATAATCTAACCATGTCAACATTTTGATGATGACTGACATCAATGTATGATGAACCTCATCCCCACGGCGCAGGAGTCATCCGCCATGAAAGTCACCAAGGCACAAGCCCAGGCCAACCGCGCCCATATCGTCGAGACCGCTTCCTCGTTGTTCCGCCAGCGGGGCTATGACGGGGTCGGCGTCGCCGAGTTGATGGCGGCCGCCGGTTTCACCCATGGCGGCTTCTACAAGCATTTCGGCTCCAAGGCCGACCTCATGGCCGAGGCGGCGGCCTGCGGGCTGTCGCAGAACACCTCCGGCACCGACGGTGGCGGTGTGGCGGACTACCTGCGCCAGTACCTCTCCAGGGAGCACCGTGACAACCCGGCCTCAGGTTGCACCCTGGCGGCGCTGGCCAGCGATGCCGCACGCCAGCCCGACGCCGTGAAGACAGTGTTTGCCGACGGGCTCGAGCGCTTGCTGGCAACGCTCCAGGCCGCCAGCGAGCCGACGGATGCCGCCGACGAGCAGGCCGAACGCGCCCGGCGCCTGGGCGTGATCGCTACCCTGGTGGGCGCCATCACGCTCTCCCGCGCCTGCCCGGACGATTCGCCGCTGGCGGATGACATTCTCCAGGCCTGTCGGGACCGGTTGCTGACACCGCAGTAACCCCGCCGGGCTGTATTGAAAATCGCCCGGGCGCTGTATCTGTTCCAGCAGGCGCCCGCCCTTCACCCTCCATCTCACTCCCCGGATGGCTGAAGGAACCCGCATCATGGCTGCCCTGCTGCTGCAAATGTCCCCCATTGGCTTGGTGATCGCCCTGATCCTGCTGCTGCGCCGCCCACCCGTGCAGGCCGCGCTGGCCGGCGTGGCCGGTGTCCTGCTGCTGTGGGGCCTGGGCGCCGCGCAACCGTTGTCGACGGCGGTGTCCGGCGCCATCCTGCAAGACACGCTGATCCTGTTCCTCAGCACCGCCTGCGTGATCGTTCCCGGGCTGGCCTTCGTCATCCTGGTCGAACGCGCCAACGCCCCGCAGGCGATCGGCGCCTGGGTGCGGGAGCTGGGCTGGACGCCGCCAATGCAGGTGATCTTCATCGTGCTGGGCCTGGCGCCGCTGCTGGAGGCGATGACCGGGTTCGGCGTATCGCTGATCGCCACGGTGCCGCTGCTGATGGGGCTGTTTTCGCGCCAGGTCGGCATGAAGATGGCCCTGGCCGGCATGGTGGTGATGCCCTGGGGCACGCTGGGGCTTGCCACGGTGATTGGCGCGCTGCTGGCCCATGTGCCGGCGCAGGAACTGGGCAGCCATTCGGCACTGGTCAGCGCCCCGGTGTTCCTCGCCCTCGCGGCGGTGGCACTGGCGTTGGCACGGGTTCGCAGCGTACAGGCGTGGCTTGGCCTGGGGCTGGTTTCGCTGTTGTTCAGTGTGGTGCTGTATGTAATCAACCGCTGGATTGGCCCCGAAGCCGCTGGGGTACTGGCCGGGTTGACGGTGGTGTGCGTCGGCCTGGGGCTTTCCTGGGCGCGGCGCGGTGCCCTGGTGCGCTGGCCGCATGCGGCATGGCCGTACCTGGCCTTGCTGGGGGTGATCATCGCCTCGCGGGGGCTGTTCCTGCTGTCGGGCTGGGAAGGGCTGTGGGTGGTGCATGGCAATAACGTGTCGTGGAAGCCGCTGGCGTCGCCGGGGCTGGCCTTGCTGCTGGTGGTGCTGATGATGGTCGGGCGCCAGGGCGCTGGTTTTCCGTGGCAGGCGCTGGTCAAGCGGGCGCGGTTCCCGGTGGCAACGATCTTCCTGTTTCTGCTGCTCTCCCAGGTGATGGTCAAGGCCGGCTTCCTGGTCGAGGCGCAACGCGCGCTGCAAGCAATGTCGGGTGTGTCGCTGGCTTCGACGGTATCGCTGCTGGCCGGGCTGGCCGGTTACGTGACAGGCTCCAATGTCGGCGGCACCACGCTGGTGATGCCGTCCATTGCGGCATTATCCAGCGCCCACGGCCCCTGGCTGGCAGCCATGGCCAACAGCGCCGCGGGGCATGGCGCGTTGGGCTCGTTGTCGATCCTGTCGCTGGTCATCGGGCTGGCCGGGGCCGACCGTGAGGAAGAGCAGGGGCTGATCCGCTTCGGCTTCGCCCTGGTGCTGCTGAACATCGTCATCGTGGCTGCAACGGGCACGGTTTTGCTCTACCTTTCCGGGGCCCCCGCTTGACACCACACAAGGCCGCCATGGATCGCAACCCCAAGCCCGACAAACGCTGGCACACCGTCAACGCCTGGCTGCTGCGCCAGATCGACAGCGGCGAATGGCCCACCGGCACGCAGCTGCCCTCGGTGCGCGAACTGGCGCGGCTGTTCGACAGCAGCCTGGCCACGGTGCAACGGGCCCTGGCGCAACTGGAGGCCAATGCCTATGTGCAAGCCACGCCCCGGGTGGGGTACTTCGTCGCCAAGGGCGCGGCCCAGGTGCAGGGCTTTGACCTCGCCAGTGTCAGCGTCAACGTCAACCACGCGGTGGTCGCCATGCTCGCTCAGGCCGCCAGCAACGGCGGGGTGTCGTTAAGCTCGGCGGTGCTGCATGACGAACTCACGCCCCAGGTGCTGCTGAACAAGTGCCTGACGACCCTGGCCAGCAAGGCCGATCAGCCGCTGGCCGGCTTGATCGCCCCGCCTGGCCTGGCCTCGCTGCGCCGACGTATTGCCGGGCTGATGCTGCAGCGCGGCGTGGCCTGCGGCCCGGATGAAATCCTGGTGACCTCGGGCGACACCGTGTCCCTGGAGCTGGCCCTCGAGGCCGTAGCCCGTCCGGGCGCCACGGTAGCGATCGAAACACCTACCTACTACGGCATCCTGCAGACCATCGAACGCCTGGGGATGCGCGCCCTGCCCATCCGCACCCACGCCGACAGCGGCATGGACCTCGAGCACCTGGAATGGGCGCTCAAGCGCGGCAAGGTCGATGTGGTGTTCCTCAACCCGACGCTGCAGAACCCACGGGGCTTCATCATGCCCGACGCGGCGCGGGCACGGCTCTCACAGTTGGCGCAGGCGGCGGATGTGCCGATCATCGAGGACGATATCTTCTTCGACCTGGTGGACGAGGCGCAGCGACCCAAGGCGATCAAGCACTACGACACGACCGGGCAGACGATCTATTGCTCCTCGTTCTCCAAGACCGTGGCGCCGGGGTACCGGGTGGGCTGGTGCGTGGCGGGGCGGTATCGGGATGCGATCCTGGCCCAGCTGTTTTCGCGCAACCTGGCGGTGTCGAGCCTGGCCCAGCGGGTGCTGGACGAGTTCATCGCGCGCGGGTACATGGAGGCGCACTGCGCGAAGCTGCGTGGGCGGCTGGCGGCGCAGGCCGGGGTGATGGAGATGCTGGTGCGCTCGGTGTTTCCGACGGGGACGCGGTATGTGGCGCCGCAGGGTGGATTTATTCATTGGATCGAATTGCCGGAAGGGACGGACATGGTGGCGCTGCAACGGCTTGCGGCAGAGCGTGGCTGCAATGTCGGCGCCAGCGGGATGTTCTTTGCCGATGGGGAGTGTGGCACCGGGTTGCGGGTGTGCCTGGGGCGGGTGATTACGCCTGAGGTGATGGGCGGGTTGAGGGTGCTGGCGGAGTGTACGGCGCTTTCGAGGTGTTGATTGCGTTTAAGGTACTTGGGGGCGCTTTGCGCCCCAAGGTCCGGAATCAAGCCAGATGTGCCTGGCTGCGCAAATGCTCGGCCAACATATCGATAAAGGTCCGCACCTTGGTCGAGCCATATTTGCTCTCGCGATGCAGGATATGGATCGGCCACGGCGCTTCTTCGTATTCAGCCAGGATCACCTGCAAGCGCCCGGCCGCCACTTCATCCGCCACCTGGTACGACAGCAGCCGTGCAATCCCGAGCCCGGCGCTGGCCGCGGCGATGGCGGCATCGTTGCTGGTCACGGTCAGGCGCGGCTTCATGCGGATCAGCGTCGGGTCGTCGATGGCGCCGAAACGCCAGTCCGTGCGCGGTGACAGGGTCCCGGCGGCGATCACTTCGTGCTTCTGCAACTCCGAGGGATGGCGCGGCGTGCCGTGGCGTTCCAGGTATTCGGGCGAGGCGCACAGCAGCCGGCGCATTTTGCCCACCCGCAATGCCTTGAGGCCCGAGTCGGGCAACTGGCCGATGCGCACCGCCACGTCCATGCCCTCCTCCACCAAGTTCACCACGCGGTCGAGGAAGAACGCCGACACATCCACCTCGGGGTACTGCTGCAGGTAACGGACGATGCACGGCATGACGAACTTCTTGCCGAACAGGATCGGCGCGGTCACCGCCAGGTCGCCCTTGGGCGCGGCGTTGATGCCGGCGGCGGCTTCGTTGGCCTCGACGATGCTGGCGAGGATATGCCGGGTGTCTTGCAGGTAGCGCCCGCCGGCCTCGGTCAGGCGCACGCTGCGGGTGGTGCGTAGCAGCAGCTTGACCCCGAGCTGTTCCTCAAGGGCAGTGACCGCGCGGGTCACCGCCGCCGGCGAGATAGCCAGGCGGCGGGCGGCGGCGGCGAAGCTTTCCAGCTCGCCAACAGCCACGAACACTTTCATCAGGTGGATCTGGTCCATGCCGCGCCCCACGCGTTGTCGTGGGGCGATTATCGCCGTGGTCACGCTAGAGCTCCAGTACCAGGGGCTGCACGCCGCCCTCGGCCTGGGCGGGGATGGCACAGCAGATCAGCACGCTGCCAGGCTCGGGCAGTTCGGCGGGCGGGTTCGGGTAGTGGACCTGGCCGCTGACCAGCTTGGTCTTGCAGGTACCGCAGGAGCCGCCTCGGCAACTGAAGTCCGGCGACAGGCCACGGCTTTCCGCCAGCTCCAGCAGGGTGCCGCTGTCCGGCGCCCAACGCGCTTCCTTGGCAGAGCTGGCAAAGTACACCGGCACCGGTTCGCTGGCGGGTGGGGGCTGCTGCAGCGTCGGCTGGTTGTCGTCGGTGTGGCGGCGCAGGGTCGAGGGACCGAAGGCTTCGGCATGGATGCGGGCGTCGGGCACATGCACGCCACGCAGGCCTTCGTACAGGTCCTGGGTGAAGCTGGCCGGACCGCAGAGGTAGAAGTCGTAGTCGTCCAATGCCAGCGTGGCCTTGATCTGCTCGATGCCCAGGCGGCTGGCGAATTCGTAGTCATGCCCCGGCACGGCCTGAGGCTCAGGCCGGCTCAGGGCACGATGGATGCTCAGCAAGCCATTGGCGTGTTGCTGGAGTGCGGCAAGCTCCTGCTGGAACGGCAGGTCGGCCAGTGTGCGCCCGCCATGGAACAGGTGGATGCGCCGCCGCTGCCCTTTGGCCAACTGCTCACGAAGCATGGCGATCAACGGGGTGATGCCGACGCCCGCGCCGATCAGCACAAGGGGCCGCTTACTCTGCTGATCCAGGGTAAAGCTGCCCATGGGCTGACGCACCTCCAGCCGATCGCCAACCTTTACCTGTTGGTGCAGATAGCGTGACGCCGGCCCCTGCGCCTTGACGCTGATGCGCAGGTGGCCATCGGACGGCGCGCTGGACAGGCTGTAGGTGCGGATCAGCGGTACCCCGCCATCCACCTGCAGGCGCACGGGAATATGCTGGCCGGGCGCGAAGGCCACCGCCGTACCTTCCTCGGGTTGCAGGTAGAACGAACGGATATCGCGGCTTTCCTGCTCGATACGCAGCACGCGCCAGGTCAGCCATTGGCGTTGGCGCTCACGCTGTTGCAGGCGCTCTTCGGCTTCACTCCAGGTGCCGGTCATCAGGCTGGTGGGGGCGTACTCCTGGAAGGCCCAACGCAACGACACCGCAGCCGGGCGGACCACCACCTGCTCGATATCCAGGGTCCAGATCCGCTCGGCGCCTTCGAAGGCGCTGATCAGTGGGCTGTCGAGAATCACCTCGGTGCGCCCGGAAACCTGCAGCACATCGCCCGTGGTGAAGTCGACGAACAACAGGCCGGCAAGCGGGTTGGCCAGCAGGTTGCCGAGGGTGTTGAAATGCAGGTTGCCGGCATAGTCGGGGATTGTCAGGCGATTGCCTTCGACCCTGACGAAACCGGGGCGACCACCGCGGTGGGACACGTCCACGGCACGTTGGCCATTTTCCTGCTCGACGTAACTGGCGACAAAGAAGGTGTCGGCGTTTTCGATCATGGCGCGGGTCGCGGCATCGAGTACCGATGAATCCCTACGCGCCTGCGGCGGCTCGTCGACGCGGGTGTACTCGCGCAGCTGGATGTACTGCGGGCAGTTGCCGAACGACTGCTCGACCACCACCTCCAACTGACCGGCGCTGGCCCGGCGGATCAGGCCATTGAGGCGATTGCGCCGCCGCGTGTGCAGCTCGATCCCCAGCAGGCCGATGGCGCCACCCGCCACCAGGCCCGGCGTGGCCGGATCGTCGCTGGCGAGATCGGCGCCGATCAACAGTTGCCGTGGATCGGGCGAGCTGACGAAGCCTTCCGGGCCTTCGAGCAGCGTCGCCCAGGGTTTGCCTGCGGCGTCCACGGCACCGGCCACCATGAACGGCAGTTGCTGGTAGAAGGTGCGATGCTGGTCGGGCATGTAGTCACGAATGACCTTCTGCCCGAACGCCTCCATGCGCTCGGCAACACCGACGTGCTCCTGCAGCTGTTTTTCACCTGCATGCCAGGGCGATTGCATGGCGGCATTCCTCGGGATTCAGAGCGTGGTCTGCAGACCGATGACCGTACGCGGCATCGGCACGAAGCCCGGCAGCGCCTCGATACGGGCCAGCCAGGCGCGCACGTTGGGGTACGGTTCCAGCGACACGTTGCCTTCCGGCGCGTGGGCGATGTACGAGTAGTTGGCGATATCGGCGATGGTCGCCTGGTCACCGACCAGGAACGGGCCCTTGGCCAGTTCGGCGTCGATCACCTTGAGCAGGGTATGGGCGCGGCCAATGACTTCATCGGTGTTGAACGAGGCACCGAACACCGTCACCAGACGTGCCGCTGCCGGGCCGAAGGCCAGGGGACCCGCCGCGACCGACAACCAGCGCTGCACTCGGGCGGCACCGACCGGATCCGCAGGCAACCAGCGCTCACCGCCGTAGGCCTTGGCCAGGTAGACCAGGATGGCGTTGGAATCGGCGATGACGATGCCGTTGTCATCGATCACCGGCACCTGGCCGAAGGGGTTGATGGCGAGAAACTCTGGCTGCTTGTGCTCGCCCTTGGCCAGGTCGACGAAGACCAGCTCGGTGGGCAGTTCGAGCAGCGACAGCATCAACTCGATGCGGTGGGCGTGGCCGGACTTGGGGAAGTTGTAGAGTTTGATCGGGCTTGACATGTGCGAGGCTCCGGATCAGCGCCGGGAGTGGCGCTGCTGGAGGACATGCTGCACTGGATCGCCCGACAGCAGAATCAGTGCTGGGAGCAATCCAGTATTTCGGTAGGTGGAATAATTACAGTCGTGCGGCCAGCCCGCCTCCACGCGCCCGGGATGGCGATCTCAATGACGGTGCTGCTTCTGGTACTGATACAACCCCCGCGCCGCCTCGACCACCAGCGGCACACAGGCCTGGCGCTCATCGAAGCTCATCGAATCGAGCAGCTCGAAATTGTCTTCCAGGCCATGCAGGGAAATGGCCTTGAGCAGACGATCCTGCTCCGGCGGGAGCTCGCTCCACTCGGCCACCTGGGTACCGCGCATGTAGCCGAAGCACCATTCCTCGAGAATGATCGCCGGACCTTCCTCGCCTTCGCTCTCCTCGAACAGCGGTTCGAAGTGCTCGAGGTCGTTGCCCAGCTCTTCCGCCACCTGGCTGGCATAACGCAGCATCAACGCGGTGTAGGCCTCTTCATGGGCGGGCTTTTTGAACTTCGGTACCTTGCCACCAGCGACAGAAGGCAGCCACTGCTCAGGGTTGACCTTATTGGGGGAGCTGGCCAAAGCGGTGAAGAAGCCGTTGAGCTCGGCGAGGTTGAGCACCGAATAATCGTTGCCGTAGGTGATCAGCAGGTCTTCGAGGCGGTCGAGTTCTTTTTCGCTGAGCGCGGGGAGCATGGGTGGGTGTCCTGGGTAAATGTGCGTGCACCCTAGCACAAGGCGACGCCTGCCCGCTCCCATCACGGGAACGGGCATCGGTCTATTACTGCAGCCAGTGCGCCAGGTCGGCCTGCCGCCCGGTGCCGATCAGCAGCCACAGCAAGAGTCGGCACTTGCGCGGGCAGAGCCAGCCGGCCATGTGCAGGCCCCGGGCCTGCAGGTCGATCTCACCACCGATGAATCCGTAGGTACCCAGGGCTGTCGGGCCATTGCCGGTGCGGGTGGCGATGATCACCGGCATGTTGCCGGCGATGCTCCCCAACGCCTCGGCCCAGGCTTCGGAAACATGGCCTGCGCCAAAGCCGGCAACCACCAGCCCTGAATAGCCCAGGCCACCGAGCGCTTGCAGCAGCCTTGTATCGGCATCGAGACAGGCCTCCAGCACGACGACCTGGTGATCCACCTGCATCGGCAGGGGCAACACCCGCCGTGGCGTGGCAGCCTGGCGGTAAATTGGGCTGCCCTCCACGACCTCCCCTATCGCCCCTGTGCCGGGCGACTCGAAGGCCGCCATTGCCAGGCTGGCAGTCTTGCGTACCCGCGCGGCCAGGTGGACCTGGTCGTTGATCACCACCAGCACGCCACGCCCCCGGCTGCCATCGGCGATTGCCACCTGCACCGCCGCCAGCAGGTTCGCCGGACCATCCGCGCCCGGCTGGCTGGCCGAACGCATGGCGCCGGTCAGGATCAGCGGGGTGTCATGGGGCCAGAGCAGGTCAAGGAAATACGCGGTCTCCTCCAGCGTATCGGTGCCTTGGGTGAGGACCACGGCCTGGGCCCCCGCTTGTACTTGCGCGCTTGCCCAGGCCAGCGCATCCAGCATGTCGCTGAACGCCAGCGAGGCACTCGGCACCAGGCACAACGTGGCGGTGCTGATCTGCGCCAGTGCCTGCAGTTGCGGCAGGGACGCCAACAGCGCGGCGCAATCGAGCCGGGGTGTCACACCCTGCCCTGGCGCCCCAGACTGCATGCTGACCGTGCCGCCCAGGCTGGCGATCGAAACACGTGGTGATGTCATGGATTACCTCCCGCAAGCAGGCCGACCAGGGGCACGATGCCCAGGGTGCTGATGGCCATGGACAGGACATTGCCGATATAGCCGTGCATGTAGCTTGGCAGACGCCGGCCGATGGCCACGGCAAGCGGCGGCGCGATCAGCGCGCCGAGCACGGCGCTGGTGACGATCACCTGCCAGCTGCCGCCCAGTGTCAGCACGGCGGCGGGCACGATCGACACGATGGGAATATAGGTCGGATACCAACCCAGCTCTTTCCATTGCCGGCGCCAGAACAGCACACCGACCAGCGATGCCAATACCTGCCCGGCCACCAGCTGCAGCACCAGTTGCGAGCCGTAGGCCGGCGCCGCCGGGGCTAATACATAAGCCAGCAAGACGCCCAGCAGCAAGCCGAGGCTGGCCAGTTCATTGCCAAAAAATGGCGCCTCGCTGAAATCGGCCAGTACCCGGCGCAGGGTCCAGATCACGCCATAGTCGGGCTGGCTGGCCGTCGCGGCGACCACCGGGCGCTGTCCATCGCGAACCAGCGCCGGAAAGCGCTTGCACAGCAGGAATGCCAGCACGCTGGCCAGGGCCATGCCACTGACATTGCCAATCACCACCGGCAACTGCAGCGGGTAGCACAGGTAGTTGACCAGCAGCAGGCTGGCCGGCGTCACCAGCACGGCACCCAGCAGCGCGCCATTGATCGCAACGCGCCAACCGCCGCCAAACAGCAGGACCATGGCCGCTGGCAGCGAGACGAAGGCGACGAAGGTCGGCTGCCAGGCACCACCGTCCAGCGTCCAGCCCCACAACGCATGGCTGAGCAGCAGGCCGAGCAGCGAGCTGATGATCAGCCAGGGCCACAGCCCGGTGCCGTAGCAGATGGCAAAGCCTTGCCAGCAATACCCGCGCTGCTGGGCCCAATGCGCGAGGCTCGCCCCCAGCAGCAGCCCCAGTGCCGGCAGCTCATGCTTGTAGAAGGCGACCTCGCTGATATCGCCGACAATCCAGCGCAGCCTGCTCAGCGGCTGGTCGAGGGTTGCGAGGAGCTGCGCATAATCGGGCCATCCACCCAACATCAGGCTGGCAATGCAAAGCAGTGCGAGGCCCAGGATTGTCAGCGACGACGACCGTTGTCGCGGTAAAGAAAGGCGCTGTTCCATGACGCCTCCTCAACGTGGCATCGGCGCATGCAGCCGATAACCCAGGGTGGCGTCGTAGAGGTCGGTGCGCCGGTCACGCGGCAGGTCGTTGAGGCTGTTCCAGATCGGCGCCGAGCGGGCGGCGCTGAGGTCGACGTCGGCATAGAGGATGCACTCCTCCTCGGCACTGGCCACCTCGCCGATGGGCCAGCCGTTGGTACCGGCAATCAGCGAACAACCGAGGAAGCGCCCGCCCCGTTCGCGACCGATGCGATTGGCGGCGGCGATATAGACATTGTTGGAGTGGGCCGCGGTCATCGTCAGGTACGAGGCCATGCAGCGCCCGGCCTCGTCGAACAGCGGCGGCGGCGTCCAGACCCAGTTGTTCAGGCTGCAGATGATGTCGGCGCCCTGCGCGGCCATGAGCCGTGGCACCTCCGGGAACCAGATGTCCCAGCAGATCAACAGGCCGATGCGGCCGATGGGCGTTTCGAACACCGGGAAGCCCAGGTCTCCGGGGGTGAACCAGAGCTTTTCCTGGTTCCACAGGTGCGCCTTGCGGTAATGCCCGAGCAGCCCCTGCGGGCCGAACAGCACGGCGCTGTCGTAGAGCTTGAGGCCGTCCCGCTCGGCGAAGCCTGCGGCCAGATACACCTGCTGCTCACGGGCGAACTCCGCCCAGGCCTGAAGGCATCGTCCATCCTCCAGCGACTCGGCGTGGGCATAGGCCTCGGCGCGGGAGTTGAAGGTGTAGCCGGTATTGGCCAGCTCCGGCAGCACGATCAGGTTCGCCCCTTCACGCGCGGCGCTGCGGGCCAGGGCCAAGCCACGGCTCAGGTTGCCATCGCAGTGGTCCAGGCCGACCTGCGGGTCGTACTGGATGACGGCAATGCGCACGGGGCTGACGGGAGTGGTGTGTTCCTGCATGGCGGCTTCCTGTTCTGGTTGTTGTGGAAGGCCGCCAGTAGATCGGGCATGGCAGGTGGGGCAACAGTCAGCAGGATCCTGTGAAACTGAGGGAGATTGCGAAAATACGTGGAAGAGTACTCCTACAAAGTTGTTTCAAAGCGCCTGTCGAGGCACCTGATAATGCGGATAGTGCTCGAGGCTGAAGCCCCCTTTGAAATGTGCGCCGGTGTTGTTGCAGAGGTTGATCACGGTGTCGATGGCGGTGCGCAGACACGGCTCGGTCCAGCCGGCATCGACAGAGAAAGACTCCCCGGCGAGGTAGAGCCCTGAATGGGCACTCAGGTCGCGGTTGTACTTCATCAGGCTGACCGCGTCGTAATAGGCACCCGCCCGGTACAATTTCGCACAGCCAAGTGCATTCCTGTCTGTCATCCATCTTTGTATGCGAGTGTTTCCAAGATCGATATGCGGCGAGATGGGTTCGCCGATGTTGGTGCAACGCATCAGAATCCGATCGAGTTCCGCTACGCATTTTTCCACCAGCTCCGCGTCTGTATACGCCGCCAGCTTGGTGGCATCGTCCTCCCAGGTGTAGCTGAGCAGGATGCAATCGCGGGTGTGCTGATCGTTGTAACGGTAGGCATAGACATCGTGCACGAAGCTGTCGGTGACCAGGATCTGCGGCAGGTGGGGATGCTGGTCGAGAAAGCTTTTACGCAGCGGCGCATAAACCTTGCAGCTGGTTTCCCAATGGGCATGCTTCCAGGCCTCGACAATGGCCGGTGGCAGCATGCTCAGGGAGAAGCCCTCCAGGCGCATCCCTGTTTCGATCAACCAGGACGGCGTGGTAAGCACCACGCTGTCGAACACATCGCTCATCGGCTGAGCCTTGGCTTCATCGCTGTGCCGCCAACGGTAATCGACGCGGATGCGGCCATCGGCCAATTTGTGCAGGCCATGAACCGAGCTGTCCGACAGCAGGCCATCCTTACGCGCCACGCATTGGCTGTACAAGGATTCGCCCAGGCCAGCGATGTCCATGAACAGCAGGGCCTCATCCAACGCGGCGATCCCCAGGTAGGCAGGTGCCTGGAAATGCAGGCCTTTGCTGTCGGGAACAGTCTCGACATCCTGATAGGGCGCTGCAAGCACTCTCCCCTTGTCATCTACGCGACCATGCACAAGCTGCAGGTGGCTGCTGAACCCGAAAATGGCGGTGCGCAGCGGATAGAGGCAACACACGTCGTAGAAGGCGCCCCAGCTGCCATCACCGATGCCGATTGCATAGAAGATCGCCGACTCGTCACGGTCCATGCCAAGGCCACCGAAATCGCCTGGATTGCCAGGGTCCCAAGCCTCCAGGATCGGTAGCAATACCAGGTCACGGAACGACAGCCTGTGATATCGCTCGACGATTGCCGACCACGTCGTCAGCCAACCTTCTGTGCCGTAGATGACGGCCACCTGTTCGGTGAAACGCTCGGCAAAGCGCCGCCACTTGCTATGAATCCTCTGTAGTACCGCAGTTGGTGGCGGAGTGTGACCTTCGGGGTTTTTCCAGATCAGCAGCTTCGGATCACCCTCCCCTTCAAGTTGGCCTTCACGCAGGTAGATACCTGTTGCATTGACCCAGGGCGTGCCAGGGTTGGGGAAGTCGGAAAGTCGCAGGTCGAACAGATCTGCGTAGTAAGCCATCAGTGAATGGCCTGCCTTGGGCGGCTCGCCGGTACGGTTGAAGAACGGCATGCGCATGGCGCCCATCTCGAAGGGAGCGGTGTGTACTGTTGGCTTGTCAGCAGAGGATGACACGGTGAGATGACGCCCCCCAATTCGCCGGGCTTGCTCGATCAGTGTGATCTGGGTGAAACCACAGCGCAGCAGTTCACGTGCGACGGTGAGGCCGGTGACGCCAGCACCGACAATGCAGATGCGGTGTGCAGGACGAGCAACCTGGGCAATGCCGCCTTGCTGTTCGACAAGACGTCGGTAGTCGAAACACAGGTCAGGCGGATTCGGGAAACGTGCGGCCCATGGCAGCACTAGGGTGCGTGGCTCGACGGCAATGTCGGCGGGATGGTTGTACGTTGATCCAATGGTCATGATCTCGGGTTCTCAGGGTTGGTGATGAGCCTGAGCATGCCGGGAGCAGAGAGGTGGGGATGGGTAGATGTGTATGGTGGTGCAGCGTACGTTGTTGCCTGTACTTACGTTGTCGCGGGACAAGCCGCTCACACGTTGTTCTTGCACAACGTGGGAGCGGGCTTGCCCCGCGATGAGGGTGCTACGGTTTAGACCGCCAGCGCGCGCTCACGCAGCTCGCTGTTGAGGATGCGGTCGTTCTCGCTGTAGTCCACCGGGCAGTCGATCACGTGCACGCCTGGGGTCTTGATGCAGTGTTCGAGCAGCGGCAGGAAGCCTTCGGCGCTTTCCACGCGGTGGCCATTGGCACCGTAGGCTTCGGCGTACTTGACGAAGTCCGGGTTGCCGTAGTCCAGGCCGAAATCGGTGAAGCCCATGTTGGCCTGCTTCCAGCGGATCATGCCGTAGCCGTCGTCTCGCAGGATCACCACGGTGATGTGCATGCCCAGACGTACCGCGGTTTCCAGCTCCTGGCTGTTCATCATGAAGCCGCCGTCGCCGCATACCGAGATGACCGGGCGATCCGGGTACACCAGGTGCGAGGCCATGGCCGATGGCAGGCCGGCGCCCATGGTCGCCAGGGCGTTGTCCAGCAGCACGGTGTTGGGCTTGTGGGCCTTGTAGTTGCGGGCGAACCAGATCTTGTAGATGCCATTGTCCAGGGCGACGATGCCTTCGGATGGCAGGGCGCGACGGATGTCGGCGACCATGCGCTGCGGGTAGACCGGGAAACGGTCGTCGTCGGCGCCTTCGGCGATCTGTGCTTCGTTCGCTTCACGGATGGCCATCAGGCGGGTGAAGTCCCAGTGGCTGGTGTCGGTCAGCGCTTCGCTGATCTGCCACACGGCGTTGGCGATGTCGCCGATCACTTCCACCTGCGGGAAGTACACGGCGTCTACCTCGGCCGAGCGGAAGCTGACGTGAATGACTTCGGTGCCGCCACGGACCATGAAGAACGGTGGCTTCTCGATCACGTCGTGGCCGATGTTGACGATCAGGTCGGCGGCTTCGACGGCGCGGTGCACGAAGTCACCGGAGGACAGCGCGGCGTTGCCCAGGAAGCGCGGATGGCGCTCGTCGACCACACCTTTACCCATCTGGGTGGTGATGAACGGGATGCCGGTCTTGTCGATCAATTGCTTGAGGACCTTGGCGGTCATCTTGCGGTTGGCGCCGGCACCGATCACCAGGATCGGGTTGCGGGCGTTCTGCAGTTTCTGCACGGCGGCTTCGATAGCCACGTGCTCGGCCAGCGGGCGACGGTGCAGGCTGCGCGGGATCGGCAAGGCGTCGGTCTGCTCGGCGGCGATGTCTTCCGGCAGCTCCAGGTGCACGGCGCCTGGCTTCTCTTCTTCGGCCAGGCGGAAGGCTTCACGCATGCGCGCTGGGATGTTGTCGGCCGAGGCGAACTGGTGGGTGTACTTGGTGATGGGGTCCATCATGCCGCACACGTCGATGATCTGGAAACGGCCCTGCTTGGACTTCTTGATCGGCTTCTGACCGGTGATCATCATCATCGGCATGCCGCCCAGGTAAGCGTAGGCACTGGCGGTCACCAGGTTGGTCGCGCCAGGGCCGAGGGTCGACAGGCTGACGCCGGTCTTGCCGGTCAGGCGGCCGTAGGTGGCGGCCATGAAGCCCGCGGACTGCTCGTGGCGGGTCAGTACCAGCTTGATCTTCGACTTGCGCAGGGACTCGAGCAAGTCGAGGTTTTCCTCACCGGGAATGCCGAACACATACTCGACACCTTCGTTTTCCAGGCATTGCACAACGACATCGGCGGCCTTGGCCATCTTGCTTCTAACCTCAAGTAATAGGACGGTGAAAGTCCAGAAATGCGCAGCACGGTACGCTGGCATCGCTCGGTCCGGGTGCCAGGATTGCCCCGAACCTAAGCCTTGACGCAGGGTAGGTACGGGGAAGTCACGTTAATGTGACGGCAATATTGTCGCACCTGTGACGCGCCGATGTGAGGTGGCCGACGAGCAAAGGATATTTGCATGATCGTCAGCAAACGGATGCCTGTGTAGGAGCGGCGTTCGCGCCTGGAACGCGGAAAAGACAAAACCCCTACCTGCTCGCGCAGATAGGGGTTTTGCGAAATGAATCTTGACGATGACCTACTCTCACATGGGGAAGCCCCACA
>NZ_JBSSDH010000035.1:0-22665 GCF_054060555.1 Pseudomonas sp. TE6283 | reverse complement strand
TTGAATTCTTCAGGGTAACGCTGACGACTCATGGCACCTCCTATTTGGGCCTCATTATGAGGCTTGGAGGTGTCTACGAAACCAGGGGCGATTCACTATGAAGGTTGAAGTGACGATCCATTGACCGCCCCGATGGATTTTTTGGCATGGCACTAATCATGGTATTGGTTAGTCTGTATGAATTAAATATCCTATTTAACAGGGTTTAAATTGGCAGTTGATAATAGAGTGGGAATGATCCCGCGTCCGGCATAGCCCGACAGCCTAAAACGACAAAGCCCGCATCAGCGGGCTTTGTCATTTCAGGCGAAGACGTTGATCAGAAGTCGTAACGCACGTTCGCACTGAAGGTGTCAGCGTTGAAGCCGCTGCTGGCCAGGTAGTTGTACGTGCCTCCTACGCTCCACGCGCCCACGCGGTAGTTTGCACCCAGTCCCAGCTCGTAGCTGTCGCGCGCAGGTTTCGCGCCCGTGGTGGTGAACGGGGTGCCTCCAAGGACGAAGGTGGAGGTGGTGCTGGCCTTGTCAGCGATGAAGTCGTGCCAGGCCATCAGCTTGGCTTCCGGTTCCAGGGTGCCTACACCCACGTCGAAAGCGGCCGCCAGGCGAGCGCCCAGGCCCATCTCGCCGATTTCATAGCGCTGGCTGCCGACGTTGAGGGCTGCTGAGCTGCCTTTTTCACGGTACGAATCAATCGACACGTTGGCATAGCGCGCACCGACCTGTGGTTCCAGCAGCCACTGCTTGTCGAGCTGGAAGGTGTAGCCTGCCAGGGCGTTGACGCCGAAGATTTCACTGTCGTAGTCGGCCTTGGAGCGGGTACCGGCGATGTAGCGTTTGGACTCGTTGTCGTTCCAGCCATACATCAGCGAGGTGTCGACGAAGAAGTTGTCACGGGCCCAGTTGCCGTACAAGGTCAGTGCATGGCCGCTGACGTCGGTTTTGCTGCCCAGGTCGGATTTCACATTGCTGGTGAGGTAGCTGTACGCCACGCCCAGGGTGGTATTGGCGTCGAGCTTGCCGTCCGCACCCACGGCAATGCCGTGTGTCTTGGCGTCGTAGCCGTCGACGCCGCGGCGGCTGTCCTGGTTGGCATCGCTGGACAGCGCTTGCAGCCATATGCCTTGTTCTGCCAGGACGTCACCGGAGGACTGGCCGTTGCGCGCTTTGCTGGCGCGACGGTTGATGGCGCTTGTGACCAGGTTCTGGCCGCTGGTGGCGGCATGAATCACCCCACGGCTGACATCCGGGGTCAGGGTTTCGGCAAGCTTGGCCAGTTCTTCGTTGGTGGCGGCGTTGGCGAAACGCTGGAACACCGGGTCGCTTTCGTCCATCAGGCCCAAGACGGTGTTCTTGAGCGGCTTGATCGCGTTCACCGCGTTGTCCGAGCCACTGGCATCCTGCAGGCCCTGTGTGATCGCCTCGTCACTGCGGGTGGCGACCAGCGCTTTGAGATCCTGGCCTTCGATGCCGAAGCTTTTCACCTCGAGCAGTGCCGAGGAGGAAACCACGGACAAGTTCTGCGGATCTTCCCAGGTGCCTGAGTTGATGAGGGTGTAACGAGTGCCCTGGGCTGGTGTACGGAAGTCGTCGGAGCGAGCTTGCAGTTCGACCTGGCTACCCTCAGAGAAGTAGGTGTTGCCTGTGACTTTGAGAATCGGCGTTTCAGGCAATGTGTCGTTATCCAGCAGCAGACGCAGGCGCGCAGTGTCGCTGTCCAGGTCCAGGCCGCCCACGATGGTCGTCTGTGGGCGGAGCAGCGTCAGGCGACCACCGTCGATATCGACGTAACCGGCACGGATGGTCGAGCCATCGAATATCGCTTCACCGCTCACCAGCACACCGTTCAAACCCAGCAGGTCACCTTTTACTTGCCCGGCGTGCCAGTAGAAATAAGAGGGCGAGGTGTTGTCGTCCGCCAGAATTGCCGCAGTGCCGCCTTCGATCAGGCCACTTGTCTGCGTGATGGCGAAAATGCTGAAACCGCCCGAGGGGTCGAGGCTGACAAAGTGAATGCCCACCCCATCGGCCGAGATCGTCCCGCTATTGTTGATAGCGGTCTTGAAGTCGCCACCCAACACTTGAGCGGTGAAGCGGGCGTTCTCAACTTCGATACCCGCAGAGTCGATGCCGCGAGCGGTGATGGTGCCCGAGTTGTTGATGTTCGCCTGGGTCGAGGTGATCATCATGCCATTGGCACCTTCGCCAGTCACAGCGATGTTGCCGTTGTTGTTCACTTCACCCGTAATCTTCGCCAGGTACAGGTCCAGCCCCATGGCGCTGTTGCTGTTTACCGTAATGTCGCCCTGGTTGACCAGGTCGCCGGTGGCGGTAGAGTTGAGGGTCATGCTGATACCCGACAGGACATCGCTGGTATTCGCAGCCGCCAGGTTGATTTTGCCCTGGTTGACCAGGTTGCCCGCCAGGGTCACGTTAACCAACGTTACACCTGCATTCTGCGACGTGCCGGTGAAAGTGACGTTGTTGAATACATCACCGGAGCTGTTGTAGGCCCCTGTACTCAGGTCATGGTTGAAGTCGGGTGCGGGTGTGGCATGGGCAGTAGCCGCGGCGACAGACAGCGCCAACAGCGAGCGGCGCAAGAGGTGGATGCTCAAGACAGTCGTATCCTTACAGGGAGAAACCGGCAGGGAACACTGCGCATCAGCGTTTGTTATAGGCATCCCAGCCAGCGTGTCGGTGAAGTGCTGATTTTAAACGCGTGCAATCTACACGATGCCTGCAGGAAAATTCATCATGAAAACGATAAAACCGAACTAAAAAGCCTGAAGAATGCTTCGCGGCAGCTTTTTGGAACTGCCACTCAGTATTAACGGCACTCAACGATTAGGCGAAGAGCCTCGTCCAGGCCAGGTCTTAAGGGAGCGGTGCCAGCGGCGTTTGAGCCCACTGGCGCCATGTTGCCTCCCACCCTCTGTCATGGCTTGCTTGTTGTACAAGGACACATTGGGAGAGGGGGGAGCCAAGCGCCTGTTGGTAACTATCGGCCAAGCTGGCAGGGATGATTGGGTCTGCTGCTCCAATGAAATGACGTTGAGGTAGCGAGGCAAGCCGATCGCGATAGTCCAGCGGATCCAATGAGCCCTCGAGTGGCGACAAGCCTTTCATTCTTGCCCACAGATGTGGACTGAGGTTGCCAGCGAGACTTTGCACCTGGGTAACATCGTTGCGCTGGGCCGCCAACAACAAGGCGAGGGCGGCACCACCTGAATACCCCACCAGTTCGAATTCCCTGTTGGCATATTGCTGCTTCAACTGGTCCAGCGCTTGGCTGAGGCGAGTAACCACCTCACTGGAGAATCGTCGATGGGTCCACAGGGAGGGTTGGCAGGCTGCGGCCATGATGAACTGGCAGGGGCGTGCCAAATACACATTCGGGGTCGGATCATTGATCGCCAGCCGTGGTACCAGCAGATTGTGCGGGCTCGGGTCCAGGCTGGGTTGAGTGGCCGTTGACCAGGCGTGACCATCGCCTTCCAGGTAGACACGCAGGCGGGTTATCTTTGCTGCGGGGGGCGGCGCGAGCATGACGAGCGGGTAGGTGTGGCCCGGCAGCACCTGCAAATGTCGGCCATGCTCTTCAGCCAGTTCTTGCAGCGCCTCGCGCGGCGATTGGCAGGCGATCAAAAGCGCACTGAACATTAGCATCCAGACGCTATGGAGGCTGGTCGATATCCACCGACAACAAGCGTATCTGCTCACCCAGGGGCACAACACATGATGCAAAGTCTCGAATCGCAGCGTGCGGGGACGGTGCGTGATAGTGCAGGCGCCTTGGTTGAATTGCTAGCCCGAGCAGTCATTTTCGGCGCAGTGTCCGGTCTCGGCTGCGCTGGCCGGGCGGGGCCTGCCTGTCAGCCGTTGCGACAACACTTCACTTAATCTTTCCTATTTGCAGGTGTATCGTATTCGCCCTTCATCGCCGGCCATTGCTGGCAGACTGATTGTGCAAAACACGAGGTACCCGCACCGATGTCCTTTACCCGTCGACAAATGCTCAAGGGCCTGACCGGCCTGGTGGTGGTAGGCCTGGGCGCCGGAGGCGCGGCACGCTACTGGCTGGGCAAGGTCGAGGACGACAACGCCGGGCACGACTACGAGCTGATCGCAGCGCCCTTGGACGTCGAGCTGGTACCAGGTTTCAAGACCGAGGCCTGGGCCTTCGGCCCGTCGGCGCCGGGCACCGAGCTGCGGGTGCGCCAGGATACCTGGTTGCGGGTGCGCTTCATCAACCATCTGCCCGTCGAGACCACCATCCACTGGCACGGCATCCGTTTGCCGCTGGAGATGGACGGGGTTCCATATGTCTCGCAGTTGCCGGTCAAGCCGGGCGAATACTTCGATTACAAGTTCCGTGTGCCGGATGCCGGCAGCTACTGGTATCACCCCCATGTGAGCAGCTCCGAGGAACTGGGGCGTGGGCTGGTTGGCCCACTGATTGTCGAAGAGCGCGAACCGACCGGTTTCAAGCACGAACGCACCCTTAGCCTGAAGAACTGGCACGTGGACGAGCAGGGCGCCTGGCTGCCGTTCAGCATCCCCCGCGAGGCGGCCCGCAACGGCACCGCCGGGCGCCTGATCACCATCAACGGCCAGGCTGAGTCGGTTACCGAACTGCCGGCCGGGCAGGTGGTGCGGGTACGCCTGCTGAACCTGGACAACACCTGGACCTACCGCTTGAACCTCAAGGGCAACTGCGAGGCGATGATCTACGCTCTCGATGGCAATCCGGTGACCCCGCGACCGCTGGGCGACGAGTACTGGCTTGGGCCGGGCATGCGCATCTGTCTGGCCATCCGCATTCCCGAGGCGGGCGAGGAAGTTTCCCTGCGAGACGGCTTCGTGCGCCTGGGCACCCTGCGCTCGGTGGCCAGCAGCGAGGCGCCCGGCGACTGGCCCAAGGCCCTGCCGCCCAACCCGGTCGCCGAGCCGGACCTGGAGAATGCCGAGAAGCTCAACTTCAATTTCGAATGGGTCGGCAAGGTCTCGGTGAACACCGAGAACGGCAAGCCGCCGAGCCTGTGGCAGATCAATGGCCAGGCCTGGGACATCACCGACAAGACCTGCGCCGACCGGCCGATCGCCACGCTGCAGAAGGGCAAGAGCTACATCCTCGAGCTGAAGAACATGACCCAGTACCAGCATCCGATCCATCTGCATGGCATGAGTTTCAAGGTGATCGCCTCCAATCGGCGCAAGATCGTCGAGCCGTGGTTCACCGATACCTACCTGCTGGGCAAGAACGAACGGGCACAGGTGGCGCTGGTGGCGGATAACCCAGGCACCTGGATGTTCCACTGCCATGTCATCGACCACATGGAAACCGGCCTGATGGCCGCGATCGCGGTGGTCTGATGCGACCGCAGATCATCGATCGCAGCCGCGACCAGGAGTTCATGCGCCTGGCCCTGGAGCTGGCCGCCCAGGGCGCCGCCATGGGCGAGGTGCCGGTGGGTGCGGTGCTGGTGCAGCACGGCCAGGTGATCGGCCAGGGTTTCAACCGGCCGATCACCGACAGCGACCCCAGCGCCCACGCCGAAATGGTGGCGATCCGTGCCGCGGCCAAGTCGGCCAGCAATTATCGGCTACCGGGTAGCACCCTGTACGTGACCCTGGAACCGTGCAGCATGTGCGCGGGGCTGATCGTCCATTCGCGGGTGGCGCGGGTGGTCTACGGGGCGCTGGAGCCCAAGGCGGGGATCGTGCAGAGCCAAGGGCAGTTCTTCAGCCAGGGGTTTCTCAACCATCGGGTGATGTTCGAGGGTGGGGTGCTGGCAGAGGAGTGCGGAACGATCTTGAGTGAGTTCTTCAAGGCGCGGCGGGCGAAAGGTCAATGATCGATCGCGGGGCAAGCCCGCTCCCACCGATATCGTGGGAGCGGGCTTGCCCCGCGATGGCATCACATCGGCGGCGACTGCTCCGCCGGCTTGTCCTTGTTCACCGCCGGCACATGCAGGTTGCCCTCGGCCACCTGGCCTTCGAGCTGCGGCTGCGTGACCCAGGTGAGGATGTCGTAGTAGCGGCGGATGTTGGCCACGAAGTGCACCGGCTCGCCACCGCGGGCGTAGCCGTACTTGGTCTTGCTGTACCACTGCTTCTGCGACAGGCGCGGCAGCATCTTTTTCACGTCCAGCCACTTGTTCGGGTTCAGGCCTTCGCGCTTGGCCAGGGTGCGGGCGTCTTCGAGGTGGCCGCTGCCGACGTTGTAGGCGGCCAGGGCGAACCAGGTGCGGTCTGGCTCCTTGATGCTGTCGTCGAGCTGGTCCTTGACCAGCATGAAGTACTTGGCGCCACCCTGGATGCTCTGCCTGGGGTCCAGGCGGTTGGACACGCCCATGGCCTGGGCGGTGCGCTGGGTCAGCATCATCAGGCCGCGCACGCCGGTCTTGGAGGTGACCTCCGGCTGCCACATCGACTCCTGGTAGCCGATCGCGGCGAGCAGGCGCCAGTCGACCTGCTCGACCTTGGAGCTGGTCTTGAAGTGCTTTTCGTACTTGGGCAGGCGCTGCTGCAGGTGCTGGGCGAAGGTGTAGGCGCCGACGTAGCCGAGGACATCGACGTGGCCGTAGTAGCGGTCCTTCAGACGCTGCAGGGTGCCGTTCTTCTGCGACTTGTCGAGAAACTCGTTGATCTCGTTGAGCAGGCTGTTGTCTTCGCCGGCAGCCACCGCCCAGCGCTGGTCGCGGGTATCGCCCAGGTCGAAGGCCACGCGCACGTTGGGGAAGTACACCTGGTTCATGGCCAGCTCGTTGGAGTCGACCAGGGTCAGGTCGATCTGGCCCTCGTCGACCATGCGCAGCAGGTCGACCACCTCGACGGCGTCGGACTCCTCGTACTCCAGCCCCGGATTCTGCTTTTTCAGTTCGGCGAGCTGGTCGGCGTGGCTGCTGCCCTTGAGCACCATGATCTTCTTGCCCACCAATCCCTTGACGCTGGTCGGCCGCGAGCGGCCATTGCGGTAGATGACCTGTGGGGTCACCTCGAGGTAGGGGTGGGAGAACTTCGCCTGGGCGACACGGCGCTCGCTGCTGACCAGGCCGGCGGCGGCCAGTACCGGGCCGGACGGCTTGCCCAGCTGGTCGAACAGCTCATCGAGGTTGTCGGCGGTCTCGATCTCCAGCTTCACGCCCAGGTCGTCGGCGAAGCGCTTGACCAGTTCGTATTCGAAACCGGTTTCGCCGTTGCGGTCCTGGAAGTAGGTGGCCGGGCTGTTGCGGGTAATCACGCGCAATACGCCATCCTCCTTGACGCGTTCGAGGGTGCTGGGTTTTTCAACGCAGGCACCGAGCATCAGGAAGAGTCCGGTTGCGAGGAGCCATCTGGCGCATCGCTGGCGCAAAGCAGTGTGGGCGAACATAGGGTGCAGTATACGCAAAGGACCGGCGGCGCCATATCTCGACAATATGTGGCTTGTCTGGTAGCACGTCGCTGTGCCTGCGACAGGGCGCAGCCGGTCGTGGGAGCGGGCTTGCCCCGCGATTCGGCCGCTACCGCAATCAAAAGCCCTGGTTTTTTTTGACCCCTGGGTCCGGTTCCACCGCCCGGCAGCATTGGCGTTGAGCGGGTGCCGAAAGCCTGCGAATTAGGCTAGAATGCACGGCCTCTAAGCACACCCCTTCCTGAGGCTGTCCCGACGATGTTGATCCTGCGCGGCGCTCCTGCCCTTTCTGCCTTTCGCCACGGTAAATTACTCGAGCAACTGAGCCAGAAAGTCCCCGCTGTTACTGGTTTGTATGCCGAATTCGCCCACTTCGCCGACGTCGACGGCGAGCTGACCGCCGACCAGCAGCAGGTGCTGGGCCGTCTGCTCAAGTACGGCCCGAGCGTGCCGGTGCAGGAGCCGGCCGGCCGCCTGTTCCTGGTCGTGCCGCGCCTGGGCACCATCTCGCCCTGGGCATCCAAGGCCAGCGACATCGCCCACAACTGCGGCCTGCAGTCGATCCAGCGCCTGGAGCGCGGCATCGCCTACTACGTCGCCGGTAATATTTCCGACGCCGACGCCCAGGTGCTCGCCGCCGAGCTGCACGACCGCATGACCCAGCGCGTGCTGGCCAAGCTCGAAGACGCCGCCGACCTGTTCAGCCACGCCCAGCCCAAGCCGATGACCTCGGTGGACATCCTCGCCGGTGGCCGCGCCGCCCTGGCACAGGCCAACATCGACCTGGGCCTGGCCCTGGCCGAGGACGAGATCGACTACCTGGTCAACGCCTTCCAGAACCTTGCGCGCAACCCGAACGACATCGAACTGATGATGTTCGCCCAGGCCAACTCCGAACACTGCCGCCACAAGATCTTCAACGCCAGCTGGGACATCGACGGCCAGGCGCAGGAGAAGAGCCTGTTCGGCATGATCAAGAACACCTACCAGATGCACAGCGAAGGCGTGCTGTCTGCGTACAAGGACAACGCCTCGGTGATCGTCGGCAGCGTCGCCGGCCGCTTCTTCCCGAACCCTGAGACCCGCCAGTACGGCGCGGTGCAGGAGCCGGTGCACATCCTGATGAAGGTCGAGACGCACAACCACCCGACCGCCATCGCCCCGTTCTCCGGCGCCTCCACCGGCTCCGGCGGCGAGATCCGCGACGAAGGCGCCACCGGCCGTGGCGCCAAGCCCAAGGCTGGCCTGACCGGCTTCACCGTGTCCAACCTGCGTATCCCGGGCTTCGAGCAGCCCTGGGAGAAGCCGTACGGCAAGCCTGAGCGCATCGTCGACGCCCTCGACATCATGATCGAAGGCCCACTGGGCGGCGCCGCGTTCAACAACGAATTCGGCCGTCCGGCGCTGACCGGTTACTTCCGTACCTTCGAGCAGGGCATCAACACCCCGCACGGTGAAGAAGTCCGTGGCTACCACAAGCCGATCATGCTCGCCGGCGGCATGGGCAACATCCGTGAAGACCACGTGCAGAAGGGCGAGATCACCGTCGGCGCCAAGCTGATCGTGCTCGGCGGCCCGGCCATGCTGATCGGCCTGGGCGGCGGCGCCGCTTCGTCGGTGGCCACCGGCGCCAGCTCCGCCGACCTGGATTTCGCCTCGGTACAGCGCGAGAACCCGGAAATGGAGCGCCGTTGCCAGGAAGTCATCGACCGCTGCTGGCAATTGGGCGACAAGAACCCGATCGCCTTCATCCACGACGTTGGCGCCGGCGGCATCTCCAACGCCTTCCCGGAGCTGGTCAACGACGGTGGCCGCGGTGGTCGCTTCGAACTGCGCAACGTGCCCAACGACGAGCCGGGCATGGCCCCGCACGAAATCTGGTCCAACGAATCCCAGGAGCGCTACGTGCTGGCGGTCAGCGCCGAGGACTTCGAGCGCTTCCAGGCCATCTGCGAGCGTGAGCGCTGCCCGTTCGCGGTCGTCGGCGAGGCCACCGAAGAGAAGCACCTCACCGTCACCGACAGCCACTTCGACAACACCCCGGTGGACATGCCGCTGGACGTGCTGCTGGGCAAGCCGCCGCGCATGCACCGCTCGGTCACCCGCGAAGCGGAGCTGGGCGATGAGTTCGACCCGAGCACCCTGGAACTCAAGGACTCGGTCGAGCGTGTCCTGCGTCACCCGGCCGTGGCCAGCAAGAGCTTCCTGATCACCATCGGCGACCGTACCATCACCGGCCTCGTGGCCCGTGACCAGATGGTCGGCCCGTGGCAGGTGCCGGTGGCCGACTGCGCCGTCACCGCCACCAGCTTCGACGTCTACACCGGTGAAGCCATGGCCATGGGTGAACGCACGCCGCTGGCCCTGCTCGACGCCCCGGCGTCCGGGCGCATGGCGATCGGCGAAACGCTGACCAACCTGGCGGCCTCGCGCATCGAGAAGCTGTCCGACATCAAACTGTCGGCCAACTGGATGTCCGCCGCCGGTCACCCGGGTGAAGACGCCCGTCTGTACGACACCGTCAAGGCCGTCGGCATGGAGCTGTGCCCGGAGCTGGGTATCACCATTCCGGTCGGTAAAGACTCGATGTCGATGAAGACCCAGTGGAGCGAAGCGGGCGAGCAGAAGAGCGTCACCTCGCCGATGTCGCTGATCATTACCGGCTTTGCCCCGGTCACCGACATCCGCAAGACCCTGACCCCGCAACTGCGCATGGACAAGGGCGAAACCGACCTGATCCTGATCGACCTGGGCCGTGGCCAGAACCGCATGGGCGCCTCGATCCTGGCGCAGACCCACGGCAAGCTGGCCGCCCAGGCGCCGGACGTCGATGATGCCGAGGACCTCAAGGCGTTCTTCGCCGTGATCCAGGGCCTGAACGAAGACGGCCACCTGCTGGCCTACCACGACCGTTCCGACGGCGGCCTGATGACCACCGTGCTGGAAATGGCCTTTGCCGGCCACTGCGGCCTTGACCTGGAACTGGGCAACCTGACCAGCAAGCGCGAGAAAGTCGCGGCCATCCTCTTCAACGAAGAGCTGGGCGCAGTGATCCAGGTCCGTCAGGACGCCACGCCGGACGTACTGGCGCAGTTCAGCGCTGCAGGCTTGGGCGAAGATTGCGTCGCCGTGATCGGCCAGCCGATCAACAACGGTGAAGTGCTGATCAAGTTCGAAGGCGAAGAACTGTTCAAGGGTGAGCGCCGCCTGCTGCAGCGCCAGTGGGCCGAGACCAGCTACCAGGTCCAGCGCCTGCGCGACAACGCCGACTGCGCCGATCAGGAATTCAACGCCCTGCTGGAAGAAGACAACCCGGGCCTGTCGGTCAAGCTCGGCTACGACGTCAACGAAGACATCGCCGCGCCGTACATCAAGAAGGGCGTGCGCCCGCAAGTGGCGATCCTGCGCGAGCAGGGCGTCAACGGCCAGGTCGAGATGGCTGCCGCCTTCGACCGCGCGGGTTTCGCTGCGGTCGACGTGCACATGAGCGACATCCTGTCTGGCCGTGTCGACTTCGAAGCCTTCAAAGGTCTGGTGGCCTGCGGTGGCTTCTCCTACGGCGACGTGCTGGGTGCCGGTGAGGGCTGGGCCAAGTCGGCGCTGTTCAACGCCCGTGCCCGTGATGCCTTCCAGGCCTTCTTCGAGCGTACCGACAGCTTCGCCCTGGGCGTGTGCAACGGTTGCCAGATGATGTCCAACCTGCACGAGCTGATCCCGGGCACCGAGTACTGGCCGCACTTCGTGCGCAACCGCTCGGAGCAGTTCGAGGCGCGCGTGGCCATGGTCGAGGTGCAGAAGTCCAACTCGATCTTCCTGCAGGGCATGGCCGGTTCGCGTATGCCGATCGCCATCGCCCACGGTGAAGGCCATGCCGAGTTCGCCAGCGAAGAGGCACTGCTGGAAGCCGACCTGTCCGGTTGCGTGGCTCTGCGCTACGTCGACAACCACGGCAAGGTCACCGAAGCCTATCCGGCCAACCCGAACGGCTCGCCGCGTGGCATCACCGGCCTGACCAGCCGCGACGGCCGCGTGACCATCATGATGCCGCACCCGGAGCGGATGTTCCGCGCCGTGCAGAACTCCTGGCGCCCGGATGAGTGGCAGGAAGACGCGGCCCTGATGCGCATGTTCCGCAATGCGCGGGTGTGGGTGAACTAAGGGTGTACAAACTCGCCTTCTTCGTCCCCGACAGCCATGTCGAGGTGGTCAAGGCCGCCGTGTTCGCCGCTGGTGGCGGACGCATCGGCGACTACGACCACTGCGCCTGGCAGACCCTTGGCCAGGGCCAGTTCCGCCCGTTGGACGGCAGCCAGCCGTACCTCGGGCAGACCGGCCAGGTCGAGGTGGTCGAGGAGTGGAAGGTGGAGCTGGTGGTGGCTGATGCGCTGATCGCCCAGGTGGTCGCCGCGCTCAAGCAGAGCCACCCGTATGAAACGCCGGCTTATGAGGTTTGGCCGCTGGCTGACTTCTAGAACGGCGTCGAATGACATCGCGGGGCAAGCCCGCTCCCACAAGGCCTGTTGATACCTTGTGGGAGCGGGCTTGCCCCGCGATGCTTTTCAGCCCTGCAAAGCGCTGCCCAACGCAGGCGCCTTGCTACCCACGACCAGATGCCACACCCCTCCCGCCTGCGGACTCACTCCCTGGCAGCCCAAGGCGGCCAGGCGCTCCTGCTCTACCTTGGCCTCATCCCTGACCCGCACCCGCACCCGGCTCGAGGCCACGCACTGCGCCTCCAGTACATTCTCGCGCCCGCCCAGGGCCTGCAGCCATTCATCCGCGACGACCGTCTCGGTGGCCACCGCGGCCTTCTCGGCAACCGGTGCCGCCACCCGTGCATGGGGCAGTTCCCCGCGAATCTCGTCGGCCAGCGCATCGGCCATCGGCCCCACCACCACCTGCAGGCTGCCACCGGTACCGGGGCGTACCACGGCGAGGGCGCCGAGGGCCTTCAAGTCCTGGTCGCGGGCCAGGTTACGGTCGGCCAGTACCAGGCGCAGGCGCGTGGTGCAGGCATCCACGCCCTGCAGGTTGGCCGCGCCGCCGAGGGCGTCGATATAGCGCCGGGCCCGCGGCGCATCGCTGCCCTCGGCCTGGCTGGCCGCCTGTTCCTCGCGGCCGGGGGTCTTCAGGTCGAAACGGCGGATGCAGTAGTCGAACACGAAGTAGTAGACCAACCCATAGAGCACGCCCACCGGGAACACCAGCCAGCCGTTGCTCGAACGCCCCCAGCCCAGGGCCATGTCGATGCCGCCGCCGGAGAAGGTGAAGCCTAGGCGGATCCCCAGCAGGTCGCAGATGGCCATGGACAACCCGGTCAGCAGCGCATGGATCAGGTACAGCAGCGGCGCCAGGAACATGAAGGCGAATTCGATCGGCTCGGTCACCCCGGTCAGCGCCGAGGTCAGCGCCATCGACAGCAGCACCCCGCCGATCAGCTTGCGCCGCTGTGGCAGGGCATGGCGGTACATGGCCAGGCAGGCGGCAGGCAGCCCAAAGATCATCACCGGGAACATGCCGGCCATGAACTGCCCGGCGTTCGGGTCGCCGGCGAAGAAGCGTGCCAGGTCGCCCGTGACCACCTGGCCGCTGGCCGCCTGGAAGCTGCCGAAGACGAACCACACCAGGTTGTTGAGGATATGGTGCAGGCCGGTGATGATCAGCAGCCGGTTGAGCACGCCGAAGAAGAACGCGCCGATGCTGCCGCTCTCCAGCATCAGCTGGCCGAGCGCGTTGATGCCGTGCTGGATCGGTGGCCAGATCAGGCCGAACAGCAGCCCGAGGAACACCGCCGATACCCCGGTGGCGATCGGCACGAAGCGCCGGCCACCGAAGAACGCCAGGTAGTCCGGCAGCTGGATGTCCTTGAAGCGGTTGTACAGGCCGCCGCCGAGCAGGCCGCAGATGATGCCGGCGAGCATGCCCATGTCGATCTTCGGATCGATCACCTTCAGCGTCGCCACCAGCACCAGGTAGCCGATGGCGCCGGCCAGGCCCGCGGTGCCGTTGTTGTCGCGGGCGAAGCCCACGGCGATGCCGATGGCGAAGATCAGCGCCAGGTTGGCGAAGATCGCTTGCCCGGCGTCATGCAACAGGGCGATATCGAGCAGGTCGGTGTCGCCCAGGCGCAGCAACAGACCGGCGATGGGCAGGATGGCGATGGGCAGCATCAAGGCGCGGCCGAGCCGCTGCAGGCCCTGGATGAAGTGCTGGTACATGGTGCGCTCCGATTATTGTTGTAGGGCCATGGGGGCCACGGATTGGGCGTGGGATTGCGCGGCGAAGTCGCGGCACGCCTGGCGTGCGGCGCCGGCGCTGGCCAGGCCCAGCAGGCCCTGGCTGAAGCGGCGGCAGGCACCGGCGTCGAGCTGGCGGACCAGGGCCTTGATCTCGCCGATCTGCGGCGCGCTGACCGACAGCTCGGCCACGCCGAGGCCGACCAGCACCGGCGTGGCCAGCGGATCGCTGGCCAGCGCACCGCACACGCCAACCCAGCGGCCGTGTTTCGCCGCGCCCTGGCAGGTCAGCTCGATCAGGCGTAGCAGTGCCGGGTGCAGGGCATCGACCCGCGCCGCCAGCCCGGCATGGTCACGGTCCATGGCCAGGGTGTACTGGGACAGGTCGTTGGTGCCGATGGAGAAGAAGTCCGCGTGCTCGGCCAGGCGCTCGGCGAGTAGCGCCGCGGCCGGCACCTCGATCATCACGCCCAGTTCGGCGCGTGCCGTCACGCCCAACTCGGCGGCCAGCCGGTCGAGGCGCTGGCGGATGGCGATCAGCTCGTCGACCTCGGTGACCATCGGCAGCATGATCCGGCAGCGCCGCTGCGGGCTGACCTGGAGCAGGGCGCGCAGTTGCTGGTCAAGCAGCTCCGGGCGGACCTGGCCCAGGCGGATGCCGCGCAGGCCCAACACCGGATTGGCCTCGGCCGGCAGGGGCAGGTAGTCGAGCTGCTTGTCGCCGCCGACGTCGATGGTGCGGATGATCACCGGACGTTCGGCCATCGCGTCGAGCACCGCCTGGTAGGCGTTGCGCTGCTCGGCCTCGTCCGGTGCGGTGGGGCGGTCGATGAACAGGAACTCGCTACGCAGCAGGCCGATGCCGTCGGCGCCCAGGGCCAGGGCCTGGGCGGCTTCTTCGGCGCTGGCGACGTTGGCCGCGACCTCGATCAACTGGCCATCGCGGGTACACGCGCCTTGCTGCGCGGCGGCCTGCTGGCGCTGGCGGATTTCGCGGCGTTGCTGCAGGTGGCAGTGGACCTCGGCCAGGCGTTGCGGGGCGGCCTGGGTTTCCAGGCGGCCCTGGTCGGCGTCCAGCACCAGGGGCGTGCCGGCGGGCAGGTCGAGCAGCGCTTCGCCCACGGCCACCAGGCATGGCAGGCCGCGGGCACGGGCGAGGATGGCGACGTGCGAGGTGGCGCCACCGGCGGCCATGCACAGCCCGGCGACATCGTGGCGGGCGAGCAGCAGCAGGTCGGAGGGGGTCAGTTCGTGGGCGACGACGATGGCCGCCGGTGGCAGGCGCAGTTGCCGGGTTTCGCCGAGCAGGGCGCGCAGCACTCGCTGCTGCAGGTCGTAGAGGTCGTTGGCGCGTTCGGCCAGCAACGGGTTGCCCAGGCTGCGCAGGACCTGGCACTGGGTCTCGATGGCGCGGCTCCAGGCATGACTGGCGGCGACGCCGCAGGCGATATGCTGGCGGGCATCGCCGAGCAGGGCCGGGTCGTCGAGCAGGGCCAGGTGGGCCTCGAGAATCGCCGCCGCATCCTCCTGGCCGCGAGGCAGGTGCCGCCAGTCGCGGTCGATGGCATGGCGGACCTCGGCCAGGGCGCTGTTCAGCGCCTGGTGCTGCTCGCCGGGGTCGTTGTCGCCGCTGTCTGCCGGCAGGCTGATGCCGTCCAGGCGCGCCAGTGGCCCGAGGGCGAGGCCGGGGGCGGCGCAGACACCGTTGAGCACGCCGGGCTCTGCATTGGGCTTGGGTGTGGCGGCACTGGTGGGCACGTGGGTGGCATGGCGTTCACCGACCGAGGCGGTCTGCACGGCGGCGATCAACGCCTGCAGCGCGGCCTGGCTGTCCGGCCCGATGCAGATCAGTTCGACTTCGGCGCCTTCGCCAACGCCCAGGCCCATGACCGCCACCAGGCTGGTGAGGTCGGCCTCGCGCTCGGCGAAGCGCAGCACGGCATGGCTCTGGAAGCCTTGCGCGGTCTGGCGCAGCAGGGCAGCGGGGCGGGCATGCAGGCCGCCATGATGAGCGACCCGGGCATGACCGCGTGCGCACTCATGGCTGACCGGTCGTGCCTGCGCTTCGCTGCCCGTGGCCTCGACCTCCAGCAGCGCCGCGCCCAGGCGCGAAGCACCTGTGTCCAGTCGCGTCAGGCCAAAGCCCGGGCCGTTGCTGACCAGCATCACGGTGACCAGGCTGACGCAGTGCTGCGCCACCAGGTCCATGTCGAAGCGCACCAGCGGTTGTCCCTGTGTCACCTGGTCGCCCAGCGCCACCAGCGGCGAGAAACCGCGCCCCTGCAGCTGCACGGTGTCGACACCGATATGCAAGAGGACTTCCGCGCCGTTGGCCGCGCGCAGGGTCAGCGCATGGCCGGTGCGCGCCAGTTGCACCACTTCGCCGGCGCAGGGCGCGTGCAGCTCGTCGTTCAACGGGTCGATGGCGACGCCGTCGCCCAGGGTGCCGCTGCTGAACACCGGGTCCGGTACCTGGTCCAGCGGTACCTGCGGTCCGGCGAGCGGGGCATGGAGGATGATCTTGTTATTGTCGGGCATGCGCTGTTCCTCGCGGCTTCACTGCGTGCAGGTCACTTTGCTCAGGTGGCGCGGCTGGTCGGGGTCGAGGCCGCGGGCCTCGGCCAGGGCCGCGGCCATGATGTAGAAGCTCTGGATCGCCAGCAGCGGGTCCAGGGCCGGGTGTTCGGCGCCGCTCAGGGTGAGGTCGCGCCCGGCGATATCGGCCGGTGCCGCCAACAGCACGCGGGCGCCGCGCTGGCGCATGTCGGCGGCCAGTTGCAGCAGCCCGGCCTGCTCGACGCCACGCGGGGCGAACACCAGCAGCGGGTACTGGGCATCGATCAGGGCCATCGGGCCATGGCGCACTTCGGCGCTGCTGAAGGCCTCGGCCTGGATCACCGAGGTTTCCTTGAGTTTGAGCGCGGCCTCCTGGGCGATGGCGAAGCCCGCGCCGCGGCCGATCACCATCAGGCGCTCGCTGCCGCGCAGGGTGTCGATGGCCGGGCTCCAGTCCTGCGCGGCGGCCTCGCGCAGCTGCGCGGGCAGGGCAAGGCCGGCTTCCAGCAGGGCGCGGTCCTGGCCCCAGTGGGCGACCAGGCGGGCGCCGGCAGCCAGGGTGGCGACGAAGCTCTTGGTCGCCGCCACCGACAGCTCAGGGCCTGCGCACAGCGGCAAGTGGTGCTGGCAGGCCTGCTCCAGGGGCGAGCCTTCGGCGTTGACCAGCGAGACCGTGGTCGCCCCGCACTGGCCCAGGCGCCGCAGGCTGTCGACCAGGTCCGGGCTCTGGCCCGACTGCGAGAAGCCCAGCGCCACCTGGCCACGTACTCGCAGTGGCGCCTGCTGCAGGGTCACCACCGACATCGGCAGCGAAGCCACCGGCAGGCCCAGCTGCTGCATGGCGATGTAGGCGAAGTAGCTGGCGGCGTGGTCCGAGCTGCCCCGGGCCACGGTCAGCGCCACTTGCGGATCGAGCCGGCGCAGCTGTTCGGCCAGGGTTTCCAGGCGCGGGTCCAGCGTCTGCGTCTGACGTTCGACGACCTCGGCGCAGGCGCGGGCTTCTTCGAGCATCCTTGAACTCATGCGGTTTCTCCTTCGATCATCACGGCGGTCAGGTTCAGTTGGCGGTCCAGCAGCACCGCGTCGGCCCAGGCGCCCGGTTGCAGGCGGCCACGGTCGGCGATGCCGAGATAATCGGCGGGATGGCGCGACAGGCGCTCGGAGGCTTCGGCCAGCGGCAGGCCGATCTTCACCAGGTTGCGCAGGGCCTGGTCCATGGTCAGGGTGCTGCCGGCCAGGGTGCCGTCGGGCAGGCGCACGCCGCCCAGGCACTTGGTCACGGTGTGGCTGCCCAGGCGGTATTCGCCGTCGGGCATGCCGGCGGCGGCGGTGGAGTCGGTCACGCAGTACAGGCACGGGATCGAGCGCAGGGCCACGCGCATGGCACCGGGGTGCACGTGCAGCAGGTCGGGAATCAGCTCGGCGTAGCGGGCGTGGGCCAGGGCCGCGCCGACGATGCCCGGCTCGCGGTGGTGCAGCGGGCTCATGGCGTTGTACAGGTGGGTGAAGCTGGTGGCGCCGGCCTCCAGGGCCGCCACGCCTTCTTCGTAGCTGCCCAGGGTATGGCCGAGCTGCAGGCGGATGCCGCGCTGGCTCAGGGCGCGGATCAGCGGCAGGTGGCCGGCGATTTCCGGGGCGATGGTGATGACCTTGATCGGCGCCAGGGCCAGGTATTGCTCGACCTCGTCGAGCAGCGCCTGGTGGGCGAAGTTCGGCTGCGCGCCGAGCTTGCCGGGGTTGATGTACGGGCCTTCCAGGTGCACGCCGAGGATGCGCGCGCCCTGGCGCGGTTGCCTGAGGTGTTCGCCCAGTTCGGCGAGCACGCGGGTCAGCTCCTCGCGGGGCGCGGTCATGGTGGTGGCCAGCAGCGAGGTGGTGCCGAAGCGACGGTGGGTGCGGGCGATGGTGGCGAAGGCCTCGCCGCCCTGCATGATGTCGCTGCCCCCACCCCCGTGCACGTGCAGGTCGATGAAGCCGGGCAGCAGGTACGGCAGGTCGTTGGCCTGCGGGTCGCACGGCGTACCGTCGATGGCCCGTATCCGGCCGTTTTCGAGGTGCAGTTGTCCGCGCACCCAGCCGTCGGGGGTGAGGATGTTGGCGATGTCCATGGGGGCTCCGGTCAGCGTCGCAGTTCGGCGACGAAGTCGTAGTAGTCGTTGCGGCAGTAGGTGTCGGTCAGCTCGATGGCGGTGTTGTCGTCGAGGTAGCCGATACGGGTCATCAGCAGCATGGCGGTGCCGGGGGCGATCCCCACCTGGGCGGCCAGTTCGTCGCTGGCGTTGATTGCGCGGATGTGTTGCAGGGCGCGGACCACCGGGCGGCCGAGCCGGTCGAGGTGCTGGTAGAGCGAATCGCCGATGGCCTGCGGGTCGCCGAGCAGGCGGGCGGGCAGGGTGCTGACCTCCACCGCCATGACGATATCGTCGGCCTTGCGCAGGCGCTTGAGGTGGACCACCTGGTCGGTGGGCGACAGGCCGAGGCGGATCAGTTCGTCGTTGCTCGGGGTGCCGATGCTGCGCTCGAGCCACTGGGAGCTGGGCACGAAGCCCTTCATGCGCAGCATTTCGCTGAAGCTCGACAGACGTGACAGGGGTTGTTCGAGGCGTGGCGTGATGAAGGTGCCGGAGCCCTGGATGCGATGGATCAGGCCTTGTTCGAGCAGGACCTCAAGGGCCTTGCGCGCGGTGACCCGGGAGATGTCCAGGGTTTCGCTGAGGGTGCGCTCCGAGGGCAGCGCCTGGTCGGCGGTCCATTGGCCGGCGTGGATGGCCTGCTCAAGGTTGCGCGCCAACTGCAGGTAGAGCGGGGTGGCGCTGGTGTCGTCGGGGCGCAGGGCCGATAGAGGACGCATGGGCGGTGTCCGGTATTGTTGTTGGGTGGAAATTAATACCACTTTAATACCAGGTCAATACCACTGGTCTGATCAGGAATCTCGTTCTTGATTCTGGGCTGCGCAGCAGCCCCGGCGATCTCAAAGACTGTCGGATATTTCCGAACCTGAAACCAAATGCTTCAGCCAGCAAAGCTTGGGAACTATCCTACGCGCTTGCCGGAAGCTGCCGCGTTGTCGGGGAAATACCCCAGGGATAACTTCACCGGGTCGCCACATTTGGTGACCAGGGTGTGAGAATCCTGGAGTACAAGTTTTTCGGCAGTCCTTTCATGGCAGCCGTGCACGGGCAGACTTCGGTCTGACCGGGTTTCTTGTGCCCCGGATTCTCACCCCGTTCACGGCTGCCACCCTTTGTCTTGTGAGAATTGCCATGGGATGGCGCTTCCTTGGAACGCACAAGAGTTGGACCTATGAAAAAAATCGTCCCCGATCCACCCCGTCTCGCACCCTTCATCAGCATCCGTTCCACGCTCACCCGCGATGAGGCCATGACCGCCGCCGTCGAAGTGGCCACCGCCATTTCCGATGTCCTCGATATCTACTTCAAGACCGAACCCGGAGAAGCCCAGGACCGCCTGTTCACCGCCAGCGATTACCTCGGCCAACTGGCCTGCGCCCTGCTCGAACACAAGCCGCAGGTCCGACCATGACTCGCGGCCACACCGCAGGCCGCACGGTCTGCCTGGACCTGTTCAAGGTCGAGCCAGGCGTTTCCTTCGAGGACGCCTTCAGCGAGTTGTCGGTGCTGCTTGGCTGCATCCGCCACCTGACCTGCGAGGCGGAAATGGAGGGTGACCTGCTGGCCGGCAGCTCGGCGCGAATCCTCAGTGCCATGGCCAAGGCGCTGATCGATGACATGGAGGTGGGGTTGAACAGGAAGACCTCATGACACCCGGGGGGCCGCTATGCGGCCCTTTCGCGACACAAGGCCGCTCCCACAGGGACCGCACCATGGCAGAACTGGTACATATCCTGTGGGAGCGGCCTTGTGTCGCGAAAGGGCTGCAAAGCAGCCCCGACAATCCATCGGTCTACCCCGCCCGGCGCACCAACCCACACGCCAGCAACCCCACCTCGAACAGCACCCACATCGGCACCGCCAGCAGGGTCTGGGAAAACACATCCGGCGGCGTCAGGATCATCCCCACCACGAAACACCCGACGATCACATAGGGCCGGCTGCGCCGCAGCGTGGCCACATCGGTCAGCCCCGCCCAGACCACGATGAAGGTCGCCACCGGGATCTCGAAGGCCAGGCCGAACGCCAAAAACAGCGCCAGGATGAAGTCCAGGTACAAGCCGATGTCGGTCATCATCGCTACCCCGTCCGGGGTCACGCTGGCGAAGAAGCCGAACATCATCGGGAACACCAGGAAGAACGCGAAGGCCATGCCGCCGTAGAACAGCAGAATGCTCGACACCAGCAGCGGCAGGGCAATGCGCCGTTCGCGGCGGTACAGGCCCGGGGCGATGAAGCCCCAGGCCTGGTGCAGCAGCAGCGGCATGGCGACGAACAGCGCGCACATCGCCGTCAGCTTGAACGGCGTGAGGAACGGCGAGGTGACGCTGGTGGCGATCATGCTGGCGCCTTCGGGCAGGTAGCGGCGCAGCGGTTCGGAGATCTGCGTGTACAGCGTCTGGGCGAAGGGGAACAAGCCGCAGAACACCAGCGCAACCACCAGCAGGCAGCGCACCAGGCGCTTGCGCAGGTCACGCAGGTGGTCGGTCAGCGGCATGCGCGCCGCCTGGTCGAGGGCGAGGGACATCAGGCGCTTTCCTTGGTGTGGACGACCGGGGTCGGGTCATTGGCCGGCGTCGCGTCGAGCTGGATGCCCTGGCGGATCTCCTGCTCCAGGCGCTGCAACGGCGCGGCATCCAGGGCGGGCATGTCGATCTCCCGCTCCACCTGCGTCTTCAACGCATGCAGCGCCCGCCGCGCCTGGCCCAGCCCACGGCCGAGGGTACGCGCCGCCACCGGCAGGCGCTCGGGGCCGAGCACCAGCAAGGCGACGATGCCGACCAGCAGCAGTTCGGTGAAGCCGATCTCGAACATCAGGCCTGACGATCCGTTTGTGCCTGCTGCACCGGCTGATTGTTCAGCACCTGGGGTTGCTGCTCGACGCCATTGTCGGCAGTACCTCCCATGGACTTGCGAAAGCCCTGGATCGCTTCACCGACATCACTGCCCAGCCCCTTGAGACGCTTGGTGCCGAACAGCAGGAAGACGATCAACAGCACGATCACCAATTGCCAGATTCCGATGCCACCCATGTAAGACCACTCCTGTCAGGCCAAAGAAAAAGAAGGCCAATCCTGCCTTGTGCAGATGACGGGCACATGACTGCCATCTGGCTGAAACAACGGGCGTGTTGACTGGCGCTTTTTACCGCTGACAGGAAGACAGGGATGGGGCGCAGGCGACAACAGGGCGCGGCACTGCTGATGGTGCTGGTGGTGCTGGCGATGCTCGCGGCGGGGCTGGCCTGGCTGGTGGAAGATGGCCGGCGCCAGGTGGACGAGGTGCGCCTGTTGCACCAGCGGGTGCAGGTACGGGCCATGGAGCAGGCGGGGCTTGCCTATGCTTCCCAGGCCCTGCGCGATCCGGCTTGGCGGGCCAGCCCGCTGTTCTGGCAGGCCCTGCGTGGGCAGCCGTTGGCCTATGACTTCGGTGCCGGCAAGGCGCAACTGCGGGTGATCGACCAGCACACATGCTTCAACGTCAATGCCCTGCTGGGCGAGGACGGACCACGGGCCGAGCGCCAGTTGCGCCAACTGCTCGGCGACGACATGGCTGCCGAGCGGCTGGTCGATGCCCTGGCCGACTGGCTGGATGCCGACAGCGATGCCCGCTTGCAAGGGGCCGAGAGTGCCCAGTACCTGCGCCAGCAGCCATCCCGGTTGGCGGCCAACCAGCCGATGCTCGACACCAGTGAGCTCAACCTGCTGCTGGAGCCGGACAGTGGCCGGCAAGGCCGCTACCGGATGCTCTGCGCACTGCCCTCGACCGGTGGCTGGCGACTCAATGCCAACGCCCTGGGGCTGGAGCACCTGCCGTTGCTGGAGGCCCTGTACGAGGGGCAGTTTTCCCGTTCGATGCTCAGCCGCATCATCAGCGGCCGGCCGGCGGCGGGTTATGTGGATGCCGCGGCATTACGCCAGGCGCTGGGGGCTGTGGACGACGAGACCTTCGCCCGACTCAGCGAAGGGTTGTTGCTCAACAGCGGCCATTTCGTGCTGCAGCTGTCGTTCGAGGAAGAGGGGCGCACGCTGCGCAGCCAGTTCCAGATCGAGGCGCTGGGCGTGGTGCAATGGCATGCGCGGGTGCCGGCGCAGCAGGTGCGGGTCAGGGGGCGGGAGGCGGTGGCCTGGTAGCAGACAATCACAGGCTATACGCAATCTTTGTAGGAGCGGCCTTGTGTCGCGAAAGGGCCGCAACGCGGCCCCACGATCTTTGTAGCGATGCTGGAATCCCGGGGCTGCTTCGCAGCCCTTTCGCGACACAAGGTGTAGTGGTCTACTAACCCCGGACACCTCTTAAGGGCGATATGATTCGCCCATTCAGGAGGTTCCATGCAAGAACGA
>NZ_JBSSDH010000034.1:0-25785 GCF_054060555.1 Pseudomonas sp. TE6283 | reverse complement strand
CCCTTACGGCGGGTCCCTTTTTGAAGGATCAAAAAGGAACCAAAAAATCCTCGCTCCATTCATCCGGCCCCTACGCTTCGCTCCGGGGTCCCCTCACTCCGGACTTGCTCCCGGGAGGACCGCGCTGAACGCCCCATCCTGGGGCGCAGCGCTTGACGGGCATCCATGCCCGTCACCTCCCTCCGCAAGCCCTGCGTTCGGCCTCCTGAAGTCGCAATTGGTGTCGCCTGATCTACCGCGCGCTTAGAAGCAAAAGCAAAAGAACAACAGCAACAGCAACAGCAACAGCAACAGCAACAGCAACAGCAACAGCAACAGCAACATCGAGACTTAGAAGTTCTCCACAGTCGTTCAGCCACGGCAGCCAAACCATGTCACGACTGATTAAATACGCTGATCAAAATTTTAATTACAACCAACATGCTCGCCAACGGCCCCCACACCCAAGTGTTATAAACCAACCTTGCTCAGGATAGCCTCGAAGTTGGGCGGGGCAGCCACGCGGAAAATTACACTGAACGCTTGCACGCTGGTCAAAGTCTGCTGGATATCACCCACCTGAGGAGACCTGGCAATGCACGATATCCATTGGACAACGGACGCACCGAAACACAATGTCCACGGCCTGGAGCGCGTCAGCTCCCTGGCTGGGGGCGCGTTGATGATCAGCAAGGGGCTGCGCCACGGTGGCCTGCTGGGGATGTTGCAGGTTGCCGTAGGCGGCTTGGCGCTGGCCCGTGGCGTGAGCGGGCATTGCTCGACCAAGGCATGGTGGTTGCGCCATCGCGCCGAGTACCTGCGCCTGCATCGCGACATAGAACGAGGCGCTGCCGAGCTCAAGGCGCTGAAGGCCAGCGCCGAGGCGGCGACCCGTACCGCGACGGTGACTGGCGGTTGAAAGCATCGCGGGGCAAGCCCGCTTCCACGAGCCCCGCGTTCAAAATGATGTCCGGGGTCGTGGGAACGGGCTTGCCGCGATAGATCCTGCGCTTAGCGCAATACCTTGCTTTGCAATACTTCGGACTGGCGCCCGAGCACGTTCTCGCTGATCTGCACGAACTCATCGGTGCTGAGGCTCGACAGGCGCATCAGCGCACGGGCGACGTCGTCCAACGAGCGCTTGTCGTGGTGGTGCAGGCGGATCTCGCGATCCAGCGCCTGCAGCAGCAGCACGCCACGGGCCACCTGCGCGGCATCGGCCTTGGCGCCCTTGAGGTGGGTCACCTTGGCCGCCAGCTTGTGCTGACGGGCCTGCAGCGCCTCGTAGCGATCATCGCTCATACCGCCGGCGCGGCGCAGCAGCTCGGTAGCGTAGTAGTCGGCCAGGCTCTCGCCCAGCCAATCGCTGCCGTCACGGTCGTTGATCTGGGCAAACAGCTGCACCAGCTCACGGAGCACCGGGCTGGAGCCGTTTTCGCTGACCAACGGGCGCGTGCTGTGCAGGTACAGCGAGTTGTTGCCGGCCAGCACGCCCCGCCACATCTCGTCACGGGCACCGACCAGCAATAGCTTCGGTGGGTTGCGCGGGAACACCGCCTGCAACTGCGGCCAGACAAAGGTCAGCAGGGTCAGCGTGTCCATGCGCCGCATGCCCTGGCCTTGCGGCGCGGCCACGGTCACCTCTGTGTCGCCCAGGCGCGCCCGACGACTGCCCAGGTTGCCGGCGAGCATCCAGCCGGTGGGCCGGTCGAACAGCCGCGACACATCGTCGATGCGAAACTTCTGCCGGCCGATACGTGGCCAGGCGGTTTCGACGCTTTTCCAGCCCGTCGGCAGGTCGAAGGTCAACCGCGAGACCAGCTCGGTGCCATCCTGCTGGTCGAGGCGCGCCGGCGGCACCAGCTGGTCACCACGGAACAGCGCCCAGTGCGGCGTGATGCGCGCCTCATGGGCGCCGCCGCGGGGTTGCTGGTCGAGCAGCACACGGTAGCTGAGGCTGGTCTTGCCCGCCGCCGGATGCCAGACGCCACGTCCGTTCTGCACCTGCCACTGGCCATCGGCGAGAAAGTCGCTGTAGGTACCGGGCTTGCCCAGGTCGAAGTCCAGGCTGCGCACCGCACTGCCGTCGGCCAGGGTCAGGCGCACCTCGGCCTGGCCGCTCTGCGGCAGCAGGCGCACCTGGTAATCGAGGTCGACTTTCTTCGCCAGGACCTGCGAACTGGCCAGCAGGCCGACAACCAGCAACAACGGGCGACGCATAAAAACTCCTTGTTTCCCGGACACTCAACCCGCGCGGAAGATCAGATGGTCTTCCCAGTCGTCTTCATCCACATCGTTCTCGCTGAGCATGCGCCCCGACCGGGAAATGCGCTGCTCGTGCACCTGCTGGCGATCACCGCTGACCAGGTGGTGCCAGGCCGGCAGGTCCTGCCCTTCGCTGACCAGGCGATAGCCGCAGGTGGGCGGCAGCCACTTGAACTGGTCGGCCTTGCCGGGGGTCAGCTGGATGCAGTCAGGGACATGCTCGAAGCGATTGGGGTAGTCGCTGCACTGGCACGTCTGCAGGTCCAGCAGCTTGCAGGCGATGCTCGTGTAATAGACGCTGTTGTCTTCCTCGTCCTCGAGTTTCTGCAGACAGCACAGGCCGCAGCCGTCGCAGAGCGACTCCCACTCCTGGTCATCGAGCTGGTCGAGGGTCTTGCGCCGCCAGAAGGGCGCGGTATCGGCGATCATCACACGGTTTCCTGCAGTCAACGTCAAGCCGCGGCGCACGGCGGCGCCAGTCTAGAGGCAGTCCGGCGGCAACGCCAGACCGCTTGTCAGTGCTCACCGGACGCAGTAGCGTGCGGTATTTTCCCCCGCCCTTGCAGGAGCACCCATGAGCGCCACCCCACGCATCGCCGACTATGCCATCAACGAGCAGTTCATCAATCGCTGGTCACCCCGCGCCTTCACCGCCGAACCGATCAGCCAGGAAACCCTGCTGAGCTTCCTCGAGGCCGCACGCTGGGCACCGTCGGCCTACAACTCGCAGCCGTGGCGCTTCCTCTACGCCCGCCGCGACACTCCGAGCTGGGAGCGCTACCTGGGCATCCTCAACGAGTTCAACCGCAGCTGGGCGCAGCACGCCTCGGCGCTGGTGCTGATCATTTCCAAGACCACCTTCGCCGCACCCGGCTCCGATGAAGAAAAGCCTGCGCTGTGGCACACCTTCGACACCGGTTCGGCCTGGGGCCATCTGGCGCTGCAGGCGAGCATCAGCGGCTGGCACAGCCATGGCATGGCCGGCTTCGACCAGGACCTGGCGCGCAGCGAGCTGAAGATCCCCGAGGGCTACGCGCTGCATGCGATGGTGGCGATCGGCAAGCTGGGCGACAAGGCGACCCTGGCCGAAGGCCTGCAGGCCCGCGAAGTGCCGAGCCCGCGCCGGCCGCTGAGCGAGCTGGCGGCCGAGGGTGAGTTCAGCCTCTAAGGTTGTGATCGCCTCATCGCGGGGCAGGTGCCCGTGGGAACGGGCTTGCCCCGCGATGAGGTCGCATCAGGCAAACCTCTTTCAGTAACCCCTCGCGAAATCCACCTCGCCCCGCAGGGCCTGCTCCGCCGCATACGCCCGCGCATTCTCCACGAACAACCGCACCATCGCCGCCGGCGAGGTCGGCGCCGAGCTGTGCCCGGTCAGCAGCAGTCCCCAGGCGGTCCAGAACGGATGGCGCTGGGGCAATGGTTCCTGGCGGCAGACATCGATCACCGCGCCAGCCAGGTGGCCCTGCTTGAGCGCTTCGACCAGATCGGCATCGACTACCGCCACGCCACGCCCGGCATTGATGAACAAGGCACTGGGCCGGAAGCACTTGAACAGCGCCGCATCGTACAGGTCGTGGGTGGCCGGGGTATCGGGCAGCAGGTTGAGCACGTAGTCGGCCTGGCCGACCATGCGCGGCAGCTGGTCGAGGCCCGCCACTTCGACGAAGGGCGCCTGCTTGCGAGCGCTGCTGGCCACACCGTGCAGGATGACACCGAACGGCACGAGGAACTCGGCCACCCGCTGGCCGATATCGCCGGTACCGACGATCAGCACCCGCCGCCCTTCCAGGGTCCGCCCCGGGCGCTCATCCCAGCGACGCTCGACCTGGCTGACCAGTCGCGACAGCACATCGCGCTCATGGCCGAGCATGTAGGTGAGCATGTACTCGGCCATCACCTGGCCGAAGATGCCCACCGCCCGGGTCAGGCGATAGTCGCGTGGCAGGCCGTCGGCCAGCAACGGGGTGATCCCGGCCCAGGTCGACTGCATCCAGCGAGGCTTGTGGCCCTGGCGCAACAGACTGGCCAGCAGGTCCGGCTGGCCCAGCCACACCGGGCAGTCGGGGGCCAGGCGTGCCAGTTCGGCGGAGTCGCCGCTGGTCAGGACTTCCAGGTCCGGTGCCGCTTCGCCCAGCAGGCGAGCATAGTTGGCATGATCCTGTTCAGCGATCAGAACGCGCATGTGACACACAACCTTGGCAAACAACGGAAGCGGCCCGCCAGGCGGGCCGCAGGTAGAAAGGGAACCGCGCCTGGGTCAGGCCGGGTCGTTGCGACGCAGCAGCTCTTCGGGCAGGTGCTCGATGTAGTCGTCTTCCGGCGGTGGCATCTGCAGGTGGTAGCCCTGCTTGTCGAGGTTCTCCAGCACCTTGGCGATGTCCTCGCGGGCCAGTGTGCGCTCAGGCGTCAACACCAGGTCGAAAGCATGCACCGGCTTGCCGAAGAATGGCAGCAGCGCCTCCGGCACACGCTCCAGGCCCTCGGCCTTGAGCACGTAGAGGTACATTTCATTCTTGCGTGGGCTCTTGTAGATCGAGCAGATACGTTTCATCGGGAATCTCCGGCGCCCGCCAGGTCGTCCAGCAGGGCCTGGCCCATGCGTTCGCGACGCCAGCCGCGCAGCGAATCGGGCAGTTGATAGGGACCGTCGGGGTAGCCGCTCTTGAGCAGGGCTTCGAGGGCTTTCTTGCGCAGCATCAGTTCCGGGACGATGCCCAGCCGCTCACCCTCGGCCTGGCCGATGGCGCGCAGGCGCTTGAGGATGCCGGCGGCTTCGATCGGCAGCGGCTCGGGCAGCGGCTCTGGCCATTGCTCCTGCGGCTGGCTGGCGGCACGCTTGATCAGCTGGATCAGCTGCTCACCGTCCTGGCGGATGGTGCGCGGGTGCATCTCGTCGATTTTCGCCAGTGCCGACGGGCTGTCGGGCTGGCTCCTGGCCATGGGCCACAGCGAGTGTTCCTTGAGGATGCGGTTGCGCGGCACATCGCGGCTGCGGGCCTCACGTTCGCGCCAGGCGCACAGTTCACGGAGCACGGCCAGTTGCTGGCGACCGAGCTTCCAGGCCAGCTTGACGTCGCGGTACAGGGTTTCGGGCTCGACTTCACGGCGCAGCGCGGCGACCAGTTCGGCGCCGTCTTCCAGCACCCAGGCGTACTTGTCATCCGACAGGCGCGGGCGCAGGGCGTCGAACAGCTCGGCCAGGTGCACGGCGTCCTCGGCGGCGTAGCTCACCTGTGTGTCGGACAGCGGGCGCTGCAGCCAGTCGGAGCGGGTCTCGCCCTTCGGCAGCTCGAGCCCCAGCACCTCTTGCACCAGGCGCGAATAGCCCATGGAGAAACCGATGTTCAGGTAGCCGGCGGCCAGCTGGGTGTCGAACAACGGCTGGGGCAGCTTGCCGGTCAGGCGCAGCAGCACTTCCAGGTCTTCGCTGCAGGCATGCAGCACCTTGACCACGCCGCTGTCCTCGAGCAGCCCGGCCAGCGGCTGCCAGTCGCGGATCAGCAGGGGGTCGATGAGGTAGGCGCACTGGCCGACACCGATCTGGATCAGGCCGGCCTTGGGGTAGAAGGTGTCGACCCGCATGAATTCGGTGTCGAGGGCCACGAAGGGCTGTTCGTGCCAGCTTCGGCAGTGTTCGGCCAGTGTCTGGTCGTCACGGATCCAGTGTATTTCGATGGCCACGAGGCTCTCCCACTAACATTGGCGCGCAGTATATACGGCACGGCCCCTGGGGGTGAAACCTCGCGCCATCCATGGTGCCGGGCGGTCGACCGCTCAGCGTTTGGCCGCCAGCCACGGCCGGCAGCTGGCGAACATGTCCAGCGATCGCTGGTAGACCTCGGTGCGTACCTGCAGCAGGCCGAGCATCGAGTGGAACAGGTTGTCCTGGGACAACGGCGCATCACGCAGCTTGCCCAGGCAATCGGTGTCCAGGCCGAAGTCCTGGCGGTAGCTGTCGGAGAACCAGGCCAGCAGCGGCACATGCTTCTGCTGGTCCGGCGCGATCATGTAGGGCGTGCCGTGCAGGAACAGGTTGTACTCGCCCAGCGACTCGCCATGGTCTGAAAGATAGATCATCGCGGTGTCGACCTTGTCCTGCCGGCTGCGCAAGGTATCGATCAGGGTGGCCAGCACCTTGTCGGTGTAGGCCAGGGTGTTGTCGTAGCCGTTGACGATCTCCTGCTGGCTGCACTGGTTCAGGGCGTTGCTGCGGCACACCGGGGTGAAGGCTTCGTTGCCCGCGGGGTAGCGCTTGAAGTACTCGGGGCCATGGCTGCCCATCTGGTGCAGCACCAGCACGGTGTCCTGGTCGAGGTTGTCCAGCAACTCGGCCAGGCCCTGCAGCAGGATCTCGTCATGGCATTCGCCACTGGCGCACAGCGCGGGGTCCTTGAGGTTGCTCACATCGATGAACTGCACCCGGTCGCAGGTGCCCTTGCAGCCGGACTGGTTATCACGCCACTGCACCGCCAACCCTGCGCGCTGGAGGATGTCGAGCAACCCTTCGCGGTTCTTGGCCACGCGGGCGTCGTAGTCCTTGCGCGGCATGCCGGAGAACATGCAGGGCACCGACACGGCGGTCTCGGTGCCGCAGGAATGGACATCGGTGAAACTCAGCAGGCCCTGCTCCTTGGCCAGCCGTGGCGTGGTGTCGCGGGCATAGCCGAGCAGGCCGAAGTTATCCGCCCGGGCACTTTCACCGACCACCAGCACGGTCAGTGACTTGCGTGCGTGCTGCTGCCAGGCGCTGTCGCGACGGGCATCTTCGCCATATGGCTGGAACGGCCGGGTGGCGCTGCCCACTTGCTCACTGACATAACCGATGGAAGCCCCGACGATATTGCTCGGCGTGAGCATCAGGCGCAGTTCATGGTGATTGCGAAACAGCGACGCCAACCCCTGATAGTTGACCAGCGCCACCGACCCCAAGGCTGCGACGCAGGCCCCGCTGACCACCAGCTTGCCCAGCAGCTCGCGGTGCCAGGGGCGATAGTCGATCCTGGCTTTCCACACCAGCAGCGACGGCAGCACACCCAGCAGCAGGATATAAACGGCAAACTTCAGCGAGAGCAGGTCGCGCACTTCCGCGACATTCGTTTCAGCGACATTGCGGAACATGCCGGCATCAATAAGCACACCATATTGATTCATGAAGTAAGCGACACTTGCGCCACTGATGAACAACACGATCAATACCGGCTTCAGTACATAACGAAACGCCAGCAAGGTGAGTATGAGATTGAAGGCGAACAGCATCAGCACGGCGAATGCCAGGCTCAGCCACAACCCCACCATGCCCGGCGGCACGATGGACTCCAGGTGTTGCCAAAGCAAGGTGTTGAAGCCGATCAGCAAATACAGGCTGGCCAGCAACGTGACCCATTCGGTCCGCAGGGATTTGAGTTTCAGCATGGCGTTCGCAACAAGAGTTCATCAGCGGCCAACGCGCCCGGACGGGCAGGTTGGAAAGTTGGCCGAACTCTAGAAAGCCTAGCATCAATTTTTTGTGAAAAAGACGCCAACAATTAGTATGCCGACATCTTTCATCGGTTAAACAACTTTCATTCAGCTGCCATTCAGCCAGGCAGGCGAAGCTTGGCGTACGGCTCGCGATCGATGTCCAGGACCTCGACGCACAGCTGGATGTCCAGGCCAGGCTGGCCGGGGATCGTCTCGCGCAGTACCTCGAGCAGGCTGTTGGACAACTGCTGTTTCACTTGCGGCGTGCGTCCGCTGAGGATCGCCAGGCGCACATGGGCGAAGGCCCGCTCGCTCGGCGCGGTACCGACCCGATACTGGGCGAAGGCCTGGGCACGGCTCTTGATGTCCAGCTCCTCGGCGAACTGGCCGCTGCCGACCAGGGCGTGGTTCAGGCGCAGCAGCAGCACGTCGACGTTGAGTTCGCGCAGGTTGTCGCTGTATTCCAGGTTCAGGTGAGGCATGGCGCAGGTTCCGGTTACGCAGGGATGGGCGACAGCCTAACCCAGTCCCGCAATGCGGCAAAGGCGACTATCCTCTTGGTTCAGGCTCGTTTACCAACCCTGAGAGAGGTGAAGAAATGCCAGTTCCGCACAATCTATTTGAAGACCTTGGCGTAAAGGAAGATGACTTCAATGCACTTGCGAAGGAAAACCACAAACTCGCAGAGCTGAAGAAACGCTACACCGAGAAGGACCATGACATTGAGAACGTTGAGAAAACCGGCCTCACTACGGATGACAACCTCAACCGACTTCGTAAAGAACGCGCTCTGATCAAGGAAGAGATCGAACGGATCGTCCATCCGCCCAAATCCTGATTCCCCTCACTGATGCCATCGCGGTGCGCCGATGCGACTTGCCCCGCGATGGCGTCGGCAGCCGTTACGCGGACGCCTTCAACGCCGCATCCAGGTCCTCGATCAGATCCCGGTAGTCCTCGATCCCGATCGACAACCGCACCAGGTTCTCGCTGATCCCCATCACGCCCTTCTGCTCCGGGCTCAGGGAGTTGTGCGACATGCTCCAGGAGTGGTTGATCATGCTCTCCACCCCGCCCAGCGAATCGGCCAGGACAAAGATCGACAGCGCCTCGACCAGGCGGTTGACCGCGGCCCGATCTCCCTTGATGCGCAACGCTACCACCGCACCGCCGGTGCGCATCTGACGCTTGCTCAGTTCATGCTGCGGATGGCTTTCCAGACCCGGGTAGTAGACCTGCTCGACCTGCGGATGCTGTTCGAGGAACTGCGCCACGCGCAGGGCGTTGGCGCTCTGGCGCTCCATGCGTACATCGAGGGTCTTCAGCCCGCGCAGCGCCAGGTAGCAGTCGAACGGCCCCTGGATCGCGCCGACCGCCATGCTGATCTTGCGCAAACGGCCCAGCAGCTCGTGATTGGCCGCCACCACCACGCCGCCGGTCAGGTCGGAGTGGCCGCCGATGTACTTGCTCGCCGAATGCATCACCAGGTCCACGCCCAGGGTGATCGGCTGCTGGTTCCAGGGCGAGCAGAAGGTGTTGTCGATGCAGGTCATCACCCCGCGGGCGCGGGCCAGGTCGCAGACCGCCTTGATGTCCACCAGGTGCAGCAGCGGGTTGGTCGGCGACTCGATCCAGATCAGTTGCGTGTCCGGGCGGATCGCCGCGGCCACGGCCTCGGCGTCGTTGAGGTCGACATAGGTGGTGGTCAGGCCCGAGGTGCGTCCACGGTAGTCTTCAAGCAGGCGGAAGGTGCCGCCATAGACACCGTTCATCACCACCACATGGGCGTCCTTGGACAGCAGTTCGAGCACCGTGGCGGTAGCGCTGACGCCCGAGGCACAGGCGACCGCGCCGACGCCCTCCTCCAGTGCGGCCACGCAGGTCTCGTAGGCATGCCGGGTCGGGTTGCTGACCCGGCTGTAGGCGTATTCGGGGTTGTCGTCCAGGCCGCGCTTGATGAACGAGCTGGAAGTGACGATGGCCGGGAAGATGGCGTTGTCGGCGATGCTGGACTGCTCGCCGGCGTGGATGGTGCGGGTGGCGAAATTGCGCGGTTTGTCGGACATGGTCGGGTCCATTGCCTGAGGATGGAAAACCGCCACTATCTCATATCCGCCGGGCCCAGGCGCCAACAGAACGTTGCTGTCGACGAAGCGCCCGAAAGGCTTTCAACGTTCTCAGCATGCGGCTAACCTTGGAAAACTTTCCTCCACCCCACCCGACGACATCATGGACAGTTTCGACCAGCATATCCTCACCCTGCTCCAGCGCGACGCGTCGCTGTCACTCAAGGACCTGGCCGAGGCGGTCAACCTGTCCACCACGCCGTGCTGGAAGCGGGTCAAGCGATTGGAAGAGGAAGGCTACATCCGCGGCCGCGTCGCCCTGCTCGACCCCGAGCGCCTGGGCCTGGGCCTGACGGTGTTCGTCCAGCTCAAGACGCAGCGCCACGACAGCGCCTGGCTGGCGCAGTTCGCCGCCACGGTGACGGCGTTCGAGGAGGTGATGGAGGTCTACCGCATGTCTGGCGACTGGGACTACATGCTGCGGGTGGTGGTGGGCGACATTGCCGCCTACGACCGCTTCTACAAGAAGTTGATCACCAGCACCGACGGGCTGTCGAACATCACCTCGAGCTTTGCCATGGAGCAGATGAAGTACACCACGGCGTATCCGGTGGGGCGCTAGGAGCGGGCGGAGGCGCCGCTCCCACGCCATCGCCCACGCCCTGTCAGTCGGGGGTGATCGTCGCCTCGATCCGGTTACCAGGCTTGGCCTTCTCCAGCTTGATCGCCACGAACTTCGAGGTCGGCGTGTAGGTCCCCTCGCCATAGCTCTCCAGCGGCACCAGCGGGTTGGTCTCCGGATAGTAGGCCGCCGCCTGGCCTTGCGGCACGTCATAGGCCACCAAGCGGAACCCCGAGACCCGCCGCTCGCGACCATCCTCCCAGAGCGACACCAGGTCCACCTCCTCGCCCGGCTCGAAGCCCAGTCGACGGATATCCGCCTCATTGACGAACACCACCTCGCGCAGGCCGAACACGCCACGGTAGCGGTCATCCAGCCCGTACAGCGTGGTGTTGTATTGGTCGTGGGAACGCAGGGTCTGCAGGATCAGGTCGGGCTTGTCACCACGGGCCAGCACCTGGGCGTTGACCAGTTGCTCCGGCAGCGGGCTGGGGGTGAAGCGCGCCTTGCCGGTGGCCGTGCGGAAGTTGCGCTCGGCGGCGTTGTTGCCCAGGTGGAAGCCACCGGGATGCTGCAGACGCGCGTTGAACTCGCTGAAGCCCGGGATGACGTCGGCGATCATGCCGCGGATGCGGCCGTAGTCGGCAATCGCGTAGTCCCAGTCTATCGGTTTGCTGCCCAGGGTGGCCTTGGCCATCCCGGCGACGATGGCCGGCTCCGAGCGCAGCAGCGGCGAGCGCGGCTTCAGCTGGCCATGGGAGATGTGCACCATGCTGAAGGTGTCTTCCACGGTGACGCCCTGCGGCCCTTCGGCCTGGATGTCGATCTCGGTGCGACCCAGGCACGGCAGGATCAACGCATCGCGCCCGGTGACCAGGTGCGAGCGGTTGAGCTTGGTGGAAATCTGCACGGTCAGTTCGCAGTTGCGCAGCGCCGCGTGGGTACGCGGGGTGTCCGGAGTCGCCTGGGCGAAGTTGCCGCCCAGGGCGACGAACACCTTGGCCCGCCCCTCTTCCATGGCCTGGATCGCCAGCACGGCGTTATGGCCGTGCTCGCGGGGCACCTTGAACTGGAAGCGTTTCTCGATGGCGTCGAGCAGCGCCGCCTTGGGCTTCTCGTCGATGCCCATGGTGCGGTCGCCCTGCACGTTGCTGTGTCCGCGCACCGGCGACAGGCCGGCTCCAGGCTTGCCAACGTTGCCGCGCAGAAGTTGCAGGTTGACGATCTCCTGCACGGTCGGCACCGAGTGGCGGTGCTGGGTCACACCCATGGCCCAGCACATGATCACCCGCTCGGCCTTGCGGTACATGCGCGCGGCCAGCTCGATCTCGGCCTTGCTCAAGCCCGACTGCTCGACGATATGCTCCCAGGGCGTGGCGTCCACCACGGCCAGGTAGGCCTCGACGCCACTGGTGTGCTCGGCGATGAAGGCATGGTCGAACACCGGCGGCTCATCATTGAGCTGCGCCTCGCGCTCCCACTGCAGGAGGAACTTGGCGATCCCGCGCATGGCCGCCATGTCGCCGCCCAGCGCCGGGCGGAAGTAGGCGGTGTTGGTCGGCTCGGAGCCGTTGCTGAGCATTTCGAACGGGTGCTGCGGATGCTGGAATCGCTCCAGGCCCCGCTCCTTGAGCGGATTGAAGCAGACCACCTGGGCGCCGCGCTTGACCGCCTCGCGCAGCGGTTCGAGCATGCGCGGGTGGTTGGTGCCGGGGTTCTGGCCGATGACAAAGATCGCATCGGCCAGCTCCAGGTCATGGAACACCACGGTGCCCTTGCCCACGCCGAGGGTCTCGGCCATGCCCACGCCACTGGCCTCGTGGCACATGTTCGAGCAGTCGGGGAAGTTGTTGGTGCCATAGGCGCGCACGAACAGCTGGTAGAGGAACGCCGCCTCGTTGCTGGCCCGGCCCGAGGTGTAGAACTCGGCCTGGTCCGGCGATTCGAGGCCGTTGAGGTGCCGGGCGATCAGGGCGAACGCCTCGTCCCAGCTGGTTTCGACGTAATGGTCGGTGGCCGCGTCATAGCGCATCGGGTGAGTGATGCGGCCTTGGTATTCGAGCCAGTAGTCGGTCTGCTCGAGCAGGGCGCTGACGCTGTAGCGGGCGAAGAACGCAGGATCCACCGAGCGGCCGGTGGCCTCCCAGTTGACCGCCTTGGCGCCGTTCTCGCAGAACTTGACCATGTCGCTTTCCGGCGACTCGCCCCAGGCACAACCCGGGCAGTCGAAACCGCCGTTCTGGTTGGTCTTGAGCATGGCCCGCAGGTTCTTGAAGGCGTTCTCGCTGCCCAGCCAGCTCTTGGTCACGCTCTTGAGCGCGCCCCAGCCGGCGGCCGGCCCCTTGTAGTCCCTGATGTGTTCGTCCTGGCTCATGCTGCGCTTCTCCGCACGGTGTTTTTTCCAGCCTAAGAAGCCACTACCGGTGCGTCCAATCGAAATAAATGACAGCGTGATAAACCGTCTCGATCACCCGGCAGAGCCCTTGTGCCGCGTGGCCTGCGGTGGTGATAGAGGAGACTTATCGAGCGGTCGGGGAAAGCAATTTGACGTCACTGGGCGCAGGTTATAGCTTGAACCTTGTCTGCGGCCTTGCGCCGCCCCCAGCCACTGCACAGGTCGAGCGTGAACGTGGAAAAGAACCCCCAGGCCCTGATCGACGGTTTCAACCGCAAAGTCGATTACCTGCGGATGTCGGTCACCGACCGCTGCGATTTTCGCTGCGTCTATTGCATGGCCGAAGACATGCAGTTCCTGCCGCGCCAGCAGATTCTCAGCCTCGAGGAGCTGTACCTGGTCGCCGAGCGCTTCGTCGCTCTGGGCACCCGCAAGATCCGCCTGACCGGTGGCGAGCCCCTGGTGCGCCAGGGCATCGTCGGGCTGTGCGCGCGCATCGCCGCCCTGCCCGGCCTGCGCGAACTGTGCCTGACCAGCAATGGTTCGCAGCTCGGCCGACTGGCCCAGCCGCTGTTCGATGCCGGCGTCTCGCGCCTGAACATCAGCCTCGACAGCCTTGACCCCGAGCGCTTCCGCGCCCTGACCCGTACCGGCGACCTCACGCAGGTGATCGCGGGCATCGACGCCGCGCGCGCCGCAGGCTTTCGCCGCACCAAGCTCAACGCGGTGGTGCTCAAGGGCCGCAACGACCACGAAATCGTCGACCTGGTGCGCTTCGCCATCGACCGCGAGCTGGACATCTCGTTCATCGAAGAAATGCCCCTGGGCGTCATCAGCGAGCACGAGCGCGGCGAGTCCTTCTGCTCCAGCGACGACGTGCGCGCCCGCCTGGCCGAGCACTTCACCCTGGTCGAGTCGGCCGAGTCCTCCCAGGGCCCGGCGCGCTACTGGCGCCTGGCCGAAGCGCCCGACACCCGGGTCGGCTTCATCTCGCCGCACAGCCACAACTTCTGCGCCACCTGCAACCGCGTGCGCCTGACCGTCGAAGGCCGCCTATTACTGTGCCTGGGCAACGAGCACTCGGTGGACCTCAAGCAGGTCCTGCGCCAGCACCCCGGCGACAGCGCCCGCCTGGAAAAGACCCTGCGCGACGCCATGCAGCTCAAGCCCTACCGCCACCACTTCGAAGTGGGCGGCGAGGTGCAGATCCTGCGCTTCATGAACATGACCGGCGGCTGATCGGCCGCCTCTGGAACCGTCTTGATCGTCCACTCACGCCCCGACATGCTGCGCGTGCTGTTCACCCTCAAGGGCTCGATCGTCCAGCGCATCGCCTTGCGCTGCCTGGCGGTGACCTTGCTGGCGGCGCTGATCGTGCTGATCGAGCGGCACTACCCGGCGCTGTTCTACCCGGTCAGCGCCACGCCCTTCACCCTGTTGGGGCTGTCGCTGTCGATCTTCATGAGTTTTCGCAACAACGCCTGCTACGACCGCTGGTGGGAGGGCCGCAAGGCCTGGGGACGGATGATCATCGAGGTGCGCTCGTTCGTGCGTGAAAGCGTGGCGATCGAGGACCAGCAGTTGCGCGCGCAGATGCTGCGTGGCCTGTGCGGCTTCGCCCATGCCCTCAATGCCCGGCTGCGCAACGAAGACGAGCTGCCCCTGGCGCGCACCTGGCTGGCCGAGGACGCGCCGATCACCGCGCACAACGTCTGCGATGGCATCCTGCGCGATATCGGTGCCCAGTGCTCACGGTTGGCGAAGGACGGCGCGATCAGCGAGTTCCGCTACACGCTCCTGGAGCAGCGCCTGGCCGGCCTGTCGGAGGTGCAGGCCACCTGCGAACGGATCAAGGGCACGCCGCTGCCGTTCCCCTACACCCTGCTGCTGCACCGCACCATCTACATCTTCTGCCTGCTGCTGCCGTTTGCCCTGGCAGAACCGCTGGGCTGGCTGGCACCGCTGTTCACCACCATCGTCAGCTACACCTTCTTCGGCCTGGATGCGATCGGCAACGAACTGGAGGACCCGTTCGGCCGGGACGAAAACGACCTGCCGACCGATGCGCTGGTGCGCACCGTCGAGCGCGACGTGCTGGCGGCGCTGGGGCATGAGCCGCTGCCACCGGCGTTGGTGCCGGTGGATCATGTGCTGAGCTGAACAGTCGGCACAGGAAAGCACTAGCCTCGGCTTTCGCAGGCCCCGATTGGTTTGAGGTGCGCGACAAAATTGCACGGCCGGTGCCGCGCATCCAACTGCTCGGCCAGGATGCCTTCCCAGGCCGTGCGGCAGGCGCCGGTCGAGCCCGGCAGGCAGCACACCAGGGTGCCGTTGGCCAGGCCGGCCAGGGCCCGGCTCTGCACGGTCGAGGTGCCGATATCGAGGATCGACAGGGCGCGGAACAGCTCACCGAACCCGTCGATGCGCTTGTCCAGCAGGCAGTCCACCGCCTCCGGCGTGCTATCGCGCCCGGTGAAGCCGGTGCCGCCAGTGATCAGCACCACCTGCACCTGGTCGTCGGCGATCCAGGTGGCGACCTGGGCGCGGATCTTGTACAGGTCGTCCTTGAGCAACTCCCGTGCCACCAGGCGGTGGCCTACGCCGACGGCGCGGCTGGCCAGCAGCTCGCCGGAGGTGTCGGTGTCGTAGGTGCGGGTGTCGCTGACGGTCAGCACCGCGATGTTCAGCGGTACGAACACCGCGTCCGGTTTCACGCTCATGGCCTTTGCTCCAGGATTGGCTTCGCGGCCACGTTAGAGACAAGCCCCGGCAGCGTCCAATCGATAGGGCGTACCAGATGATCGACGCTTTCTATCGTCGCTGCAGGACCGGCTGAATGTTCATCAAGGATTAGCCAGGTGCTTCACTCTTGGTTAAGGTCTACCCACCCCGCAACCCCAGGCCGCCTCATGGACATCAAACAGCTCAAGTTTCTCATCGCCCTCGACCAGACCCGCCACTTCGGCCAGGCCGCGGCGCTGTGCCATATCACCCAGCCGACCCTGTCCATGCGCCTGCGCAACCTCGAGGACGAACTGGACCTGGTGCTGGTCAAGCGCGGCCAGCGCTTCGAAGGGTTCACCGAAGCCGGCGAACGCATCCTGGCTTGGGCCCGCACCCTGCTCGCCGCCCATGACGGCCTACAGGCCGAGGCCGCCAGCTGCCGCGGCCAGGTGGTCGGCAGCCTGCGCCTGGGCACCGTGCCGCTGGCCAGCTTCAACCCCATGCAACTGCTGATGCCACTGCGTGAGAAGTACCCCGAGCTGCACTTCCAGCTGTCGTCACTGAGCTCCGAGCAGGTGATCGATGGCCTGAGCCGCAACCAGCTCGACCTGGGCATCTGCTACCTCGACCAGGTCAACACCAGCTTCTTCGAAGTGATCGAGCTGAGCACCACCACCATGGGCCTGCTGCACGACACCCGGCACTTCCAGTTCGAGGCCGACAGCCTGCGCTGGGAAGACCTCGGCGAGCTGCCGCTGGGCCTGCTGAGCAAGGGCATGCACTACCGCCAGTCCCTCGACCTGAGCTTGCGCAGCCGGGGCCTTGCGCCCAATGCCGTGCTCGAGAGCGACTCGACCTTCCAGCTGATCCAGGCGATCAACATCGGCGTGTGCTGCGCGATCATGCCACTGGACTGCGGCCTGGAAGACCTCAGCCAGCACATGCGCATCATCCCGGTGCAGGAAGCCAGCATCCACAGCCCGGTCGGCCTGCTGCTGCGCCGCAGCGAGCCGCGCTCGGCCATCGCCGAGCAGTGTTTCGACGAGGCCCGCGCCCTGTTTCAACCCTCCTGAGCCGTCGCCTGGCGGTACTGTCGCGGGGTGAAACCGGTCAGTTGCCTGAACTGCCGGCTGAAGGCGCTGTGGTCGGTGTAGCCACAGCGCAGGGCCACCTCGATAATCGGCAGGTCGCTGTGCAGCAGTTGATGTGCATGCTCCAGGCGGGCCTTGTGAATCATCTGCCGGGGCGTGAGGTGGAACACCCGTTTGCAGTAACGCTCCAGCTGCGCCACCGAAATCCCGGCGATGCGGGTCAGCTCGCCCATGCTGATCGGCTGGTGGAAATGCGCGCGGATATGCGCATCCACCGCCGCCAGACGCTGGTAGGCGGGGTGGGTGTCGGCGGCTGACTGCAGGTCGACCGAAATGCCCACCAGGCCGATGATTCTCCCCGCCGGCTCGTACAACGGACGCTTGTGGGTCAGGCACCAGCCCGGTTCGCGGCTGCCGTACAGGTGCAGCTCCAGCTGGTCTTCCAGCACCAGGCCCTGCTCCAGCACCCGGCGGTCCTGCTCGGTATAGCCGGGGCCCAGGCGCGCCGGGAACACCTCGGCGCTGGTCTTGCCCAGCAGCGGTTGCAGGTGCTTCAGGCCACAGCGCTGGACCAGCGTGCGGTTGGCCAGGACATAGCGAGCCTGGTCGTCCTTGATGAAGATCGCCGCGTTGGCAAGGACGTCGAGCATCGGCAACAGCCAGACCACGCCGGCCAGCAAGGCTTCGAGGGATTCAGGGCGATGCTGGTCAAGGTGCTGGTACAGCGCAGTCAATGGTTGCTCGGGCATGCAGTTATCCCTCGTGGTTCTCGCGACCCTGCAAGCCTAGTCAGCAGCCCTCGCCGCGCGCCAGCACTCGCGCCCGACTATGCCGATTTCGTCACCCACCTTGCAGAAAACCATCAAGAACGCCGGCCTCGATCGGTCCACTCTATGCCCCACGCAAGCCGCCCCACGACCTACAAGAGCGCGGCCGACCAAGCCGCATCGTGACATCAGACCTGCCTATCCAAAACCTACAAAAAGGCGCAACCATGTCAGGCAAATTCAAGAAACAGCTGTCCCTGCTGGACCTCACCTTCATCGGCCTGGGCGCCATCTTCGGCTCCGGCTGGCTGTTCGCCGCCAGCCACGTCTCGGCCATCGCCGGCCCGGCCGGCATCCTCTCCTGGTTCCTCGGCGGCTTCGCCGTGCTGCTGCTGGGCATCGTCTACTGCGAGCTCGGCGCCGCCCTGCCCCGGGCCGGTGGCGTGGTGCGCTACCCGGTGTACTCCCATGGCCCGCTGCTGGGCTACCTGATGGGCTTCATCACCCTGATCGCCTTCTCCAGCCTGATCGCCATCGAGGTGGTTGCCTCGCGCCAGTATGCCGCGGCCTGGTTCCCGGCCTTGACCAAGACCGGCTCCAGCGACCCGACGGTGCTCGGCTGGCTGGTGCAGTTCGCCCTGCTCGGGCTGTTCTTCCTGCTCAACTACCGCAGCGTGAAGACCTTCGCCAAGGCCAACAACCTGGTCAGCGTGTTCAAGTTCATCGTGCCGCTGCTGGTGATCGGCGTGCTGTTCACCTTCTTCAAGCCGGAGAACTTCGAGGTCCAGGGCTTCGCGCCGTTCGGCCTGTCCGGCGTGGAAATGGCGGTGTCGGCCGGCGGCATCATCTTCGCCTACCTGGGGCTCACGCCGATCATCTCGGTGGCCAGCGAGGTGAAGAACCCGCAGCGCACCATCCCCATCGCGCTGATTCTCTCTGTGCTGCTGTCCACCGCGATCTACGCCCTCCTGCAACTGGCGTTCCTCGGCAGCGTGCCGACCGAGATGATTGCCAACGGCTGGGCCGGAGTGACCAAGGAGCTGGCCTTGCCCTACCGTGACATCGCCCTGGCCCTTGGCGTCGGCTGGCTGGCCTACCTGGTGGTGGCCGACGCGGTGATCTCGCCCAGCGGCTGCGGCAACATCTACATGAATGCCACCCCACGGGTGATCTATGGCTGGGCGCAGACCGGCACCTTCTTCAAGTACTTCACCCGCATCGACGAGCAATCCGGCATCCCGCGCCCGGCGCTGTGGCTGACCTTCGGCCTGGCGGTGTTCTGGACCCTGCCGTTCCCGTCCTGGGAAGCGCTCATCAACGTGGTCTCTGCCGCCCTGGTGCTCAGCTACGCGGTGGCCCCGGTTTCGGTCGCCGCCCTGCGCCGCAGCGCCCCCGACATGGCCCGGCCGTTCCGGGTCAAAGGCATGGGCGTGCTCGGCCCGCTGTCGTTCATCATCGCCGCGCTGATCGTCTACTGGTCGGGCTGGAACACCGTGTCCTGGCTGCTGGCGCTGCAGATCGTGATGTTCGTGCTGTACCTGCTGTGCCGCCGCTTCGTGCCCACCGAACACCTGTCGCTGGGCCAGCAGGTGCGCTCGTCGGCCTGGCTGATCGGCTTCTACGCCGTGACCATTTTCCTTTCCTGGCTGGGCAGCTTCGGCGGTCTGGGCGTGATCGGCCATCCGCTGGACACCGTGATCGTCGCCGCCACTGCCCTGGGCATCTACTACTGGGGCGCGGCCACTGGCGTGCCGGCCCGGCTGGTACGGCTCGATGGCGACGATGAAAGCGAAGCCGGCAGCGAACCCCATGCCGGCCAGCACCCCGCCGCCGTCGCCTCCTGACCCACGACCGAATGGACACGCTGATGAAACAGGTTCATGTAATCGACTCCCATACCGGCGGCGAACCGACCCGCTTGGTGATGAAGGGTTTCCCGCCCCTGCACGGCCGCAGCATGGCCGAGCAGCGCGACGAACTGCGCGAGCTGCACGACCACTGGCGCCGCGCCTGCCTGCTGGAGCCACGTGGCAACGATGTGCTGGTAGGCGCGCTGTACTGCCCGCCGGTCTCTGCCGATGCCACCTGCGGGGTGATCTTCTTCAACAACGCCGGCTACCTGAACATGTGCGGCCACGGCACCATCGGCCTGGTTGCCTCGCTACGCCACCTGGGCCTGATCGAGCCGGGCGAGCACAAGATCGACACGCCGGTCGGCCAGGTCAGCGCCACCCTGCATGACGATGGCGCCGTCACCGTCGGCAACGTGCCGTCCTACCGCTACCGCCGACAGGTTGCCGTGGACGTGCCGGGACATGGCCTGGTGCGCGGCGACATCGCCTGGGGTGGCAACTGGTTCTTCCTGGTTTCCGACCACGGCCAGCGCATCGCGCTGGACAACCGCGAAACCCTCACCGACTACACCTGGACCCTGCTCAAGGCCCTCGAGGCCCAAGGCATCACCGGCGAACACGGCGCCCCGATCGACCATGTCGAACTGTTCGCCGACGACGCCAACGCCGACAGCCGCAACTTCGTCATGTGCCCCGGCAAGGCCTACGACCGCTCGCCCTGCGGCACCGGCACCAGCGCCAAGCTGGCGTGCCTGGCCGCCGACGGCAAGCTCGCCGAAGGCCAGACCTGGGTCCAGGCCAGCATCACCGGCAGCCAGTTCCATGGCCGCTACGAGCGCGACGGCGAACGCATTCGCCCGTTCATCACCGGTCGCGCCCACATGACCGCCGACAGCACCCTGCTGATCGACGAGCAGGACCCGTTCGCCTGGGGCATCTGACCCCGTTCATTTCCCACTGAATACCGCCAGGAGTGACAACCATGACCGACAACATCTTCACCGGCACCATGCCCGCCCTGATGACCCCCTGCACCGCCGAGCGCAAACCGGACTTCGACGCCTTGGTGCGCAAGGGCCGCGAACTGATCGACGCCGGCATGAGCGCGGTGGTGTACTGCGGCTCGATGGGCGACTGGCCGCTGCTGACCGAGGCCGAACGCCAGGAGGGCGTGGCGCGCCTGGTCGCCGCCGGCATCCCGACCATCGTCGGCACCGGCGCGGTGAACACCCGCGAGGCTGTGTCCCACGCATCCCACGCCGCCAAGGTCGGCGCCGCCGGCCTGATGGTCATCCCCCGGGTGCTGTCCCGTGGCGCATCGCTGACCGCCCAGCAACACCACTTCTCGGCGATCCTCGCCGCCGCGCCGAAGCTGCCGGCAGTGATCTACAACAGCCCCTACTACGGTTTCGCCACCCGCGCCGACCTGTTCTTCACCCTGCGCCGCGAGTACCCCAACCTGATCGGTTTCAAGGAGTTCGGCGGCGCCGCCGACCTGCGCTACGCCGCCGAGCACATCACCTCCCAGGACGATGATGTGACCCTGATGGTCGGCGTCGACACGCAAGTGGTGCACGGTTTCGTCAACTGCAACGCCACCGGCGCCATCACCGGCATCGGCAACGCGCTGCCCCGTGAAGTGCTGCAACTGGTCAGCTTGAGCAAGCGCGCCGCCAAGGGCGATGCCAAGGCCCGGCGCCAGGCCCGGGAGCTGGAGTCGGCGCTGGCGGTACTGTCCTCGTTCGATGAAGGCTGCGACCTGGTGCTGTACTACAAGCACCTGATGGTGCTCAACGGCGACAGCGAGTACCGCCTGCACTTCAACGAAACCGACGCTCTCACCGACGCCCAGCGGCACTACGCCGAACAGCAGTACGCGCTGTTCCGCACCTGGTACGCCAGCTGGTCGGCCGAGCAGAACATCGCCTGATCACCGCAACTCCTGTGGGAGCGGCCTTGTGTCGCGAAAGGGGCGCATGGCGCCCCCAACAGGTCCAGACCTCATCCAGATTCTCCAGGACGCCCCATGACCCTCACCGGCAATCTACTGATCGGCCAGCGCGCCGTCACCGGCACCCAGGCCGCGATCCATGCCATCGACCCGGCCACCGACACCCCGCTTGACCCACCCTACGCCGGCGCCAGCGTCGAACAGGTAACCCAGGCCTGCGACCTGGCCTGGGCGGCATTCGATGCCTACCGCGAAACCACCTCCGAACAGCGCGCCCACTTTCTCGACACCATCGCCGAGCAGATCGAAGCCCTGGGCGATACCCTGATCGACCGCGCCAACGCCGAGACCGGCCTGCCCAAGGGGCGTCTGCTGGGCGAGCGCGGCCGCACCTGCGCGCAACTGCGCACCTTCGCTCGCGTGGTACGGGCCGGTGAATGGCTGGATGTACGGGTGGACAACGCCCTACCCGAGCGCCAGCCACTGCCACGTCCCGACCTGCGCCAACGACAGCTTGCCCTGGGCCCGGTGGCGGTGTTCGGCGCCAGCAATTTCCCACTGGCCTTCTCGGTGGCCGGCGGCGACACCGCCTCGGCACTGGCCGCCGGTTGCCCGGTGGTGGTCAAGGCCCATGGCGCCCACCCCGGCACCAGCGAACTGGTCGGCCAGGCCGTGGCCCGGGCGGTCGCGCAGTGCGAGCTGCCCGAAGGCGTGTTCTCGCTGCTGTACGGCGTCGGCCGCGAGGTCGGTATCGGTCTGGTCAGCGACCCGCGCATCAAGGCCGTCGGCTTCACCGGCTCGCGCAGCGGCGGCCTCGCGCTGTGCCAGGCCGCCCAGGCACGTCCCGAGCCAATCCCCGTCTATGCCGAAATGAGCTCGATCAACCCGGTGTTCCTCTTCGAGGCCGCCCTGCAAGCCCGAGCGGAATCTCTGGCCCAAACCTTCGTCGCTTCGCTGACCCAGGGTGCCGGCCAGTTCTGTACCAACCCCGGGCTGTTGATCGCCCGCCAGGGTCCGGCACTCGAACGTTTCATCAGCACCGCCGCCGAGCATGTCCGGCAAGCCGCGGCACAGACCATGCTCACCCCGGGCATTGCCAGCGCCTATGCCAGTGGCGTCGCAGCGCTGGGTGAGAACCGCAATGCCCGCCAGATCGCCAGCGGCCAGTCCCATCAAGGCCCGAACCAGTGCCAGGCGCACCTGTTCGTCACCTCGGCCCAGGCGTTTCTCGCCGATCCGGCGCTGCAGGCCGAAGTGTTCGGCGCCGCCTCGCTGGTGGTCGCCTGCGACAGCGACGAGCAAGTCCGTCAGGTTGCCGAGCATCTGGAAGGGCAACTGACCGCCACCCTGCACCTGGACACCGCCGACCTCGACCGCGCCCGCCAACTGCTGCCCACCCTCGAACGCAAGGCCGGGCGGATCCTGATCAACGGTTGGCCGACCGGCGTCGAGGTGTGCGACGCGATGGTCCACGGCGGCCCGTTCCCGGCCACCTCCGACACCCGCGGCACCTCGGTGGGTACCGCGGCGATCCTGCGTTTCCTGCGCCCGGTGTGCTACCAGGACTTCCCCGATGCCCTGCTGCCCACTGCGCTGCAACAGGGCAACCCGCTGCACCTGCGCCGCTTGCTCGATGGCCGGCGGGAAGGCTGAACCATGACCGCCACTGACACGGACATCGCCGTGGTCGGCGCCGGCATTGTCGGCGTCGCCTGCGCCCTGCAGCTGGCCCGCCAGGGCCGCCGGGTGCTGCTGATCGATCGCCAGGCGCCGGGCCACGGCGCTTCGTACGGCAATGCCGGGCACCTGGCCACCGAGCAGGTGTTTCCCATCGCCGACCTGTCGATTCTCAAGCGCCTGCCGGCCATGCTGCTGGACCCGATGGGCCCGCTGCGCCTGGACTGGAAGTACCTGCCACGGGCCCTGCCCTGGTTCACCCGCCTGCTGCTCAACCTGCGACCGGCGCCATTCCAGCGCAGCGTCGCGGGCCTTCGTGCGCTGAACGAAAGCAGCCTCGGCGCCTGGCAACGGCTGCTCGCCTCCATCGAGCGCAGCCACCTGCTCAAGGAGGACGGTTCGCTGCTGGTGTTCGAACGCCACGCATCGCGCCAGGTGCTCGCGGCATTGCACGCCCGCCTGCAGGCACAGGCCGTGCCCGTGGACCAGTGGTCGGCAGAAGCGGTGAGCGAAGCGGCGCCGCAGCTGAGTCCGTCGATCCTGGGTGGCCTGTTCTTCCCACGCACCGGTCACTTCCTCGACCCCTACCAGGTGGTCTGCGAACTGTTCAGCGCCGCCAGGGCCAGTGGCGTACGCTTCCTGCGCGCAGAGGTCGATGGCGGCCAGGTGCATGGCCAGGGCATCAGCCTCACCAGCGACCAAGGCACCCTCGAGGCCCGCCAGGTGTTGATCAGTGCCGGGGCACATTCGGCGAGACTCACGGCCGCCCTGACCGGTCGGCAGGTACCGCTGGATACCGAGCGCGGCTACCACCTGATGCTGCCGGCGGAGCACCAGCGCCTGCCGTTCGCCGTCACCTCGCTGGAGCGCAAGTTCATCATGACACCCATGGCCGACGGCCTGCGCCTGGCCGGCACGGTGGAGTTCGCCGGGCTCGAGGCGCCGCCGAGCATGCAACGGGCGTGGCAACTGCATCGGTTGAGCAAGGGCTTGTTCCGGCGCGAGCTGGATGCCGAGGGGGCGACGCCGTGGATGGGGTTCCGGCCTTCGTTGCCGGATTCGCTGCCGGTGATCGACCGAGTGGCCGATGGCAAGGTGCTGCTGGCGTTCGGGCATCAGCACCTGGGGTTGACCCAGGCGGCGGTTACAGCGGAGTGGGTGGGACGGTTGGCTGTGGGGGGTGAGGTGGAACAGGCATACAGGTTGGATCGGTTCTGAGATTGCCGGGGCGCTTTGCGCCCCTTTCGCGACACAAGGCCTGCGCGTTCCCTGTGGGAGCGGCCTTGTGTCGCAAAAGGGCCGCAGAGCGGCCCCAGCCTCACTCAGCGATAACGCTCAAGCCAGTGCGCATAAGGCGCCGGCAGCGTCCACGCCGCCTTGTCCACGCCCAGGGCCTTGGCGGCGGCATACGGCCAATGTGGGTCGGCCAGGTGCGCACGCCCCACCGACACCAGGTCGAGCTGGTTGGCCTGCAAAGCGCCCTCGGCCAGCTCCGGCGTGCCAAAGCCCCAGGCCGAAGTTACCGGCAGCTTCGCCTCGCGGCGCACCCGCTCGGCGATCGGCCCCAGGAACGCCGGGCCCCACGGGATGTTGGTCTGGGGAATGGTGAAGCCGACGCTGACGCTCAGCAGATCGAGGCCGCCGGCCTTGAAGCGACGGGCCAGCTCGATGGACTCCTGCAGGGTCTGCTCGTCACGGCCATCGTACTCCACCACGCCAAAGCGAGCGGTCAGCGGCAGGTTCTGCGGCCACACCTCACGTACCGCGGCCAGGGTTTCCAGCAGGAAGCGCGTGCGGTTGTCGAAGCTACCGCCATAGGCGTCGGTACGCTGGTTGGAGTGCTCGGAGAAGAAGCTCTGGCCCAGGTAGCCGTGGGCGAAGTGCAGCTCGATCCACTCGAAGCCGGCATCGCGGGCACGGCGCGCGGCATCGACGAAGTCCTGCTTGACCCGGGCGATATCGTCCAGGGTCATGGCCTTGGGCACTTTCGGCAGGTGGCCGCCAAAGGCGATGGCAGACGGGGCAATGGTGTCCCAACCACGGGCATCGTCGGCGGCGATATGGTCATCACCTTCCCAGGGGCGGTTGGCACTGGCCTTGCGACCGGCGTGGGCGATCTGGATGCCCGGCACGGAACCTGCGGCCTTGATCGCCTTGACCACAGGCACGAAGGCCTGGGCCTGGGCGTCGTTCCAGATGCCGGCGCAGCCGGGGGTGATGCGCCCTTCCGGCGACACTGCGGTGGCCTCGACCACCACCAGGCCGGCGCCACCACGGGCCAGGCCCGCGTAATGCACCTGGTGCCAGTCATTGATCAGGCCATCCTCGGCCATGTACTGGCACATCGGCGGAATGGCAATGCGGTTGCGCAGGGTGACGTCTTTGAGGGTGTAGGGTTCGAACAAGGCGGCCATGAGGTCACTCCAGGGACGGGGGTTGGATACGATTGTTCGATCATATTCGAACTATGGCAATTTGTGAAACCCCCGTTATCATGTCGTCCATGCGAGCCTATACCCACCCCAATCCCGAAGACCTGACGCTGGAGCGCCTGCTCTACGCCCTGAGCGACCCTGTGCGCATGGAAATCGTCCGCCACCTGGCCGGTGTTGCCGAAGCCAGCTGCGGTGAGCTGGACGGCGGCCGGCCCAAGTCGAGCATGTCCCATCACTTTCGCGTCTTGCGCGATTCAGGGCTGGTGCACACTCGCAACGTTGGTACCACGCACATGAACTCACTGCGCAGCGAAGAACTCGAAAGCCGCTTTCCGGGGTTGCTGGGCAGTATCCTCGAGCAGCGTTGAGCTTCTAGGCAACGCGGCGGCTTAGCTTGGCCCTGTGGGAGCGGCCTTGTAGTGGTCTACTAACCCCGGACACCTCTTAAGGGCGATATGATTCGCCCATTCAGGAGGTTCCATGCAAGAACGAAAGACCTA
>NZ_JBSSDH010000033.1:0-27391 GCF_054060555.1 Pseudomonas sp. TE6283 | reverse complement strand
AGCTACAACAACTACCTGTCGCCAATAGCCATGGAGCAGCAGGCGGCTTGATCACCGTAATCGGTGTCCGGAAAAACTTGACCAGAACACCTTGCGTCGCGAAAGGGCTGCGCAGCAGCCCCAGCAATTTCGATTGTCGCTCGGAACCTGGGGCCGCTGCGCGCCCCTTTCGCGACGCAAGGCCGCTCCCACAGGGGCATGCTTCCCTGCATGAATGCGCAGCCCGAAGGGCTGGGCGGCCTCCTACCGGCCCCTGGCTCGGGCAAAACTCAGGCACAAAAAAACCACGAGGCCGCCAGGGGCGATCCTCGTGGTGGGTGTTGCCGGGCGAGCCCGGCAAGCAGGGGCCTTACAGCGCCATGTCGTTCGCAGGCTTGCTCTCGACCGGTGCGGCTGGCGCCACGCTGGTCTTGACGCTCTGGTCGATCACCGGCGGCTTCTCCAGTTGCAGGACTTCGGCGGTGTAGTCCCACTCTTTCTGGGTGGCGGCGGCCGAATCGTTCAGCTTGGTACCGTAGCTCGGGACGATCTCCTTGATCTTGGCCTGCCACTCAGGGGTGGCGACCTTCTCCTTGAACACGGTTTCCAGCACGTTGAGCATGATCGGCGCGGCGGTCGAGGCACCTGGCGAGGCGCCCAGCAGGCCGGCGATGGTGCGGTCTTCGGAAGCCACGACCTCGGTGCCCAGCTTCAGCACGCCGCCCTTGTCGGCATCACGCTTGATGATCTGCACGCGCTGACCGGCCTGCCACAGTTTCCAGTCTTCCTTCTTGGCGTTCGGGAAGTAGGTCTGCAGGGCGGCGAAACGGTCGTCGTCGGACTGCATCAGCTGGCCGGCGAGGTACTCGACCAGCGGGTACTGATCGATGCCGACGCGGGCCATCGGCCAGACGTTGTGGGTGGTGGTGCTGCTCAGCAGGTCCAGGTACGAGCCGTTCTTCAGGAACTTGGTCGAGAAGGTGGCGAATGGCCCGAACAGGATCACGCGCTTGCCGTCCAGCACGCGGGTGTCCAGGTGCGGAACCGACATGGGTGGCGCGCCAGTCGAGGCGATACCGTAGGCCTTGGCCATGTGCTGCATGGCAACGGTCGGGTTCTCGGTCACCAGGAACGAGCCGCCCACCGGGAAGCCTGCGTATTCCTTGGCTTCCGGGATGCCCGACTTCTGCAGCAGCTTCAGCGCGCCGCCGCCAGCACCGATGAACAGGAACTTGGCGTCGGTGGCGTGCTCGGTGCCATCCTTCAGGTTCTTGTACTCGACGTGCCAGGAGCCGTCTTCGTTGCGGGTGATGTCCTGCACTTCGCTGGACAGCTTCAGGTCGAAGTTTTCCTTGGTCTTCAGGTGACCGACGAACTGACGGGTGATCTCACCGAAGTTGACGTCGGTGCCGATCGGCGTCCAGGTCACGGCCAGCTTCTGGTTCGGGTCACGGCCTTCCATCATCAGCGGGACCCACTTGGCGATCTGCGCGTGGTCTTCCGAGTACTGCATCGGACGGAACAGCGGGCTGGCCTGCAGGGCGTCGTAGCGCTTCTTCAGGAACTTGATGTTGTCATCGCCCCAGACGAAGCTCATGTGCGGGGTGGTGTTGATGAACGAGTGCGGGTTCTTCAGCACGCCCTGGCGTACCTGCCAGGCCCAGAACTGACGGGAGATCTGGAACGACTCGTTGATCTCGATGGCCTTGGTGATGTTGACCTTGCCGTCTTTGTCTTCCGGGGTGTAGTTCAGCTCGGCCAGCGCGGAGTGGCCGGTACCGGCGTTGTTCCAGCCGTTGGAGCTTTCTTCGGCGACGCCGTCCAGGCGCTCGACCATTTCCATCGACCAGCTCGGCTCCAGCTCGTTGAGCCAGACCGCCAGGGTGGAACTCATGATGCCGCCGCCAACCAGCAGCACGTCGACTTTCTTGGTGTCTTCGGCGTGCGCTTGCATGAAGCTCGCCGCGACTGCCAGACCCAGCAAGGTCTTGCCAGCTTTCTTGAACATTGATCGATTCCAGTCAGTAGAACGGAGGGTGGGCCTGTGGCTGGCCCAGGTATTCCATGTTCTTCAGCGCAGGCTTGTTGTGATCATTGTTCAGCAGCCAGAGAGACATTGGACGCGCCAGCCTTTGGTCGGATTGACCGACAAGGCTGAAACGATTTATGGATTGTAACCGAATTGCCAGCACAAACAAACGCGGCCCACCCTGTCAATGCGGCACTTCGCATCAGGGTGGGCCGCGCCGCTTTGCACTACCTCAGGCCTCCGGGAACACACCGTCCTCGAACGGCTCCTCGGTGCCGCCCTCGGTTTCCTCGGCAGTGTCGTTGACCTCTTCGGACAGCTCGGTCGCCTCGGCCTGCACCTCCACGGCCTCCTTCACCTGCTCCGCGAGTTCTTCACTCACGGCGCTCCCCATATCCTCGACGATCTGCGGCAACTGCTCGTTGACAGTGGTGACGTTGGCGTTGGCCGACGAAATGTCGCCAGCATCGAGCTGGCCCTTGGCCTCGAGTAGGTCATCGTTGGCCTCTTGCAACTGGTCGGTGTTTTCGATTTCGGCCAAATCACTTACCTGTTCGGCCGCACTTTCAATCGCCCCGCCGGTGTTGTCGCTGGCCACCGACTTGTAGGCCGAACTGCCGCTGGCGCGCACTTCGCTGACCGAGGAAGAGAAATCCGCCTCGCTCGGTACCTCGGCCTGCACGTCGCCCGAGGCGTTGTCGAGCTGCGCCTGGTTGTCGGCACGGGCCTGGTCGCCGACCTGCTGGCCGTCGTTCTGCGCCTCCTGCACCTGCTCGGAAGTCGGGTCCTTGCCATCGTTCTCGTTGGCCTTGTCCTCGGCCAGCTTGTCGTTCTTGGCGGTCAGTTTCTGCTTGAGGAAGTCCAGCGCCATCCACAGCCCCATGGCTTCCATGAAGTACTTGAACACGGTGCCGAAGGTCAGGTTCGACCAGAACTTGTCCCAGCCCGACTCCGGTGCCAGCGGGATGGCGATCACCGACTTGCCCAGCATCGTGCCGGCCAGCAAGGTCAGTGCCGTGGTGTCCGAATCCTTGCCGGTGAAGGTGCCCTTGTAGCCGAAGGTGCAGTTCAGGGTGATGGCGCCACCGCTGCTGTCGATCAGCTGGCCATTGGAGAACTGCAGCGTCTTGCTGCTGCCTTGGGACGTGAGGGTGATGGTATAGGCGCTCTGACGGTCAGTGGGGTCGGCTGGCGATGGCGCATTGGCTTTGCGGGTAAAGGTGATGGTGCCCTCGGAAGTCGCGCCCTTGGCATTCTGCCCGGTGGCCGCCGAGTACACATAGAAGGTCGCGCCCGGCTTGCCCTGGTCGTTCATTCCCCACAGATAGGCGAAGCCGCGCATCCAGGTGCTGACCGCGACATAGCTGGGGAAGTCCAGGCCGGCAAATGTCGGATACTGGTTGAAGAACGCCGCCATCTTGGCATTGCCATCGGCGACCGAACCACTGCTGAAGGCATCCTTCATGGCCGACTGGAAGTTGGCCGACATCTGCGACGAAGGCGAAGTCATGATGTTCTGGCAGAACGTCAGGGCGGTCTGCATGTTCTTCGCCGCCGCTGCGGTGATATTGATGTCGGGGTAGGTCTCGGTGTTGAAGTCGAGTTGCTCGCCCACGGTCATCACCGGAAACAACGAGTCGGTCCTGGACACCAGCAGGTTGTAGAGATGCGAAACGGCGGTCTGGTGCTGGCTGTTGACGTAGGTGTCATGCAGCGTGGCGGTGGTGCTGGCACCGTTTTTCAGCACGTTGCCGCTGGCCATCGACAGGAACTTGAGGTCCTGCAGGTAGCCCTGTTCGCTGGTGCCGCTGGCGGCATGGGCATCGAGCACCACGACATCGACACCGGACTGGTTGCTCAGCTTGACGGTCTCGTTGATTTGCGTGGCGGTGCTCAGTTTGGCGGTATTGGCAGTGTTCACGTTGCTCTCCTTGCTGGTTGCGGTGAATGACACATCAATACGCAATGCACGCCGTGGCGCTGCGCACCCCGGCCTGGTAGTGGGTGGACAGGATGCTGCCGCCGACCGGCAGTCCACGGCTGTCGAACTGCGCTCCGGCATAGTCCACATCGGTCACACGGATCGCACGCTGGCCGTCGCGGGCATACAGGGTCACCAGGGTGCGGCGAGGCGTGCCGCTGCTGCCCGGCTGGGTGAACCAGTCTTCGCGCCGCTGCAACAGGCTGCCGTCCTGGCGCCGCTGCACACTGCAGCGATCGGCGGCACGGTTGGGTGTCCAGGGGGCGCAGGAGCAGAGCAACGGCGCAGGCCTGAGCACCGTCATGACGCCTTCCAGGTCCAGCCGCTGCCGGCCCACCAGTTGCCCCTGGCGATAGCGCAGGGCCGTGGCGCTACGGGGTTTGCCGCAGGCAGCATAGGTGCGTACCACCAGTTCGCCGCCATGGACCTGGCGGCGGGCGTCGAACAGCACCCCGCCGTAGTCGGAGTTGATGTGCTCCAGCACGGCATTGCCGCCTTCGATGTAGCGTGTGCCGATCACCTGGTAAGGCACCCCGGTGGAACCCAGGTAGGACTTGGCGCTGTAGGTCCGTGTGCCTCGGCCATCGGAATGACTTACGGCAAGCATGCCCCCGGTCAGTCGGGTCCCGGCCATCTGTGCCTGTCCATAGGACACGCAGGTGCGCCCCGACAGACGGCCATCGGCATCGAACTGTCGGGTGCTGTAGCTGGCATAACATTCCTCGTCGTAGGCCATCTGCGCCTGGTGGACGAGACGCCCCTGGCCATCGTTTACCGACAGCGTGGCCAGGCCGTGGGATGGCGTGCCGGCGGCAGTGAGGTGCAGGGCATCGTACTGGCCGAACACCGAGCGCCGCACCTGGCCCTGGTCATCGAGCAGACGGGTGATCGAGGAACGCGCCCGCCCCTGGGCATCGATCAGCAGATGGCTGTCAGCATGGGGGATGCCCCCGCCGTCCACCGAGCGGTAGCGCACCTCCAGGCTGCCATCAGTCTGGGCGTGGTACTCGGCCCGGCCCCGGGTGGCGACGTTCACCCCGTCCGGGCCGTAGTGCACCAGCGACACCGCCTTGGGCGGCCGGGTGGCGTAGCCGGGATCGACCAGACCATCGAGCAGGCTCTGCAAGGCTTGGTTGTTCATGTCGGTACTCCTTCACTGACACTGTCAGGCGCGAGGATCCCGGCCAGGTGGTCGAGCAAGGCGACCCCTTCGGCGCGGGTGGTGGCTTTCTTGTAGGAGAAGCGCATGTCCAGGCTCACCCGGGTACGCTCGCTGTCGTTGCGCATCGAGCCATGCCCCAGGTAGCCGCCATCGAAGATCAACACCTGGCCGTAGCGCAGGCTGACCGGGCTGTAGTCGGCACTGCCATAGTCGCTTTCCAGCCACAGGGCGGCGCCTGCCTCGACATCGGTGAACGGCATCCAGAAGTTGACCTGGTCGATGCGCTCGGTAACACAGATATCGTGGTGGAACGAACTCACGCTGGGCGTGCCGGCCAGGTGCACGCGCAGCTTCGGATGGCTGGTATAGGAAATTCCACGCCCCACCAATGGCGCCAGCACCTGGAGCATGAAGGCGTGGTAGAGGGTCCAGAAATCGGCCGTGGCAGGCTGACGCTCCATCATGTCGCTGAGCAGCAGGTTGTCCCTTGGGCGCAGCCGCGCCGGGCGGCCACGCTCGAGATAGTGCTGGCGCAGATACAGGTGCAGCCGGTCCAGGCGCTGCACCTTGTACACGTCCCGCGTCAGCGCCGCGGCGAAGGGAAAGCGCCGGGTGTCGTAATCCAGGACCAGACGGTTGCGCCGGGGCCGGGCACCGGCCTCGGCCATCAGCCAGGCACGATCCACCCCAGCCAGCAACGGCTGCACGCGCATGTTCATCCGGCATCCTCCATTTCATCCTGGCGCAACCGCGCCAGCGCATCGCGCAACAGGCGCAGGTTGCCGCGCGCGCGGTCATAGCCATGCCAGAGGAAGATCCCGCCCTTGTCGCTGGCCGCCACCATCACCGCCACCAGGTGTTGCCAGGCCCATTCGGGCAAGCCCAGCCGTGGCTGCTCAAGCAGTTGGTCTATCCACATTGGCTCGATCAGGGCCATGCCGCGCAGTTGCACCTTGCTGCCTGCGGCGCTGCGACCCTGGCCATGCAACAGCGGCTTGAGCGTGATCGGGTCGAGGGTCACGTCCAACTGGCCGGACTCCACGGCCGGCGGCCCCCCCTGCCACTGGATGCGTCCCTCGCGAAATTCGGCGGTTACCGGCTTGCCGGCGATCTCCAGCCCGTAGGGTCCCAGGCGCAACGCCAGCAACTCAGCCAGGCGACCATGCACCAGGCGCAGGCGGTAAGCGCCCTGGGCCCACTGCGCCAGGTCCTCGATACGACGCGTCGACAATGCCAGGCGTCGCTCACCGATGCGTGTGTCGCGTCCGTTGAACAGTACTTCGCCGGGCAATGCCACGCCCTCGCGCAACACATCCACCCCTTGGCTCGCCGAGGCCGATGGCACGATGCGCAGCGCCTCCCCGGCGACTCGATAATCCCCTACCGCCAGGCAGGCCGGACGCGCCAGCGATTGCCCGCGCAAGGCCACCTTGTAACCGCTCCCGGCCTGCTCCCCGGCGGGCCACACCAGCCCGATCCAGCTACGCCCGCCCTGCACCGAGAGATCCGATTGCAGGTAACCGGAACTGCCATTGCCGGCCTCGGCGCTCCAGGTCAGCACGCCCGACTGGTAGCGCACGCCCACCAGCGGCTGGCCATCGAGGTCGACACGCAGACCGGCATTCTTCATGCGGCTGAACAACGAGAGGCTCATGCGCCGACTGCTGTCGAGATAGAAGCCGCTCCAGGGTGCCAGGCTCGACTGCAGCAGCGCATTGAGCTCGGCATTCATGCCCGGCCAGTCGATGCTCAGGCCAGCCTTGCGCGACCAGGCCGCGGCGGCAGCGCGCAGTTCGCCCGGCGCGGCGGCGCTGAGCGCCCGGTGCAAGGCGCTGCTGGCCGAGGTATAGGTCAACAGGTGCTCGACCCCTTCCCGATTGCCGGGATGACGCTGGGCATCGGCGCCCTTGGCCGCCAGTTGCACCGCGCCCGGGTCGCGTTGCCCCAGCAGATGCCGTTCGCGGGCATCCAGCCCGCCCCAGGCCTGCACCGCGGCCTGGGGGTCGTCGCGGTACTGTCGGCGCAACTCGGCATCGTCGGACAAGGCAAGAATGAAACGCCCGGCACCGGTGTCGGCCTGCCACTGGTAGCTGGCCGGCACATCGAAGCGGGCGAAATCGCTGAAGGCACGACGTTCACGCTTGTCGTAGCGGTCGATCACCCGCAACGGATCACTGGCGGCGCGCACCGGTTGGCCGGGGCGGATCAATCCCAGCCGCTCGAGCATCTGCGGATCAGACTGCCCGGCGGTGCGCGGTGGCAGGTAGAAGGTGGAGATACCGGTCACCCATGATTGCGCCAGCGGATCGCGCAGGCTGGCCAGGGTCTGCCGGTCGATCAGCGGATCGATCCCCGGGTAGCGCGAACCGACATAGTTGATCACCGGGTGCTGCGGGCCGTAGAGATCCTCCAGGTAGTCGAGCAGCACGGCGAAGTTGCTGTTCAGGTATCCCTGGCGTCGGTAGCCCAGTTCACCGATCAGGCCGACCTGCCAGAGCACCAGGTGCAGCCCCGGGTCCGGCTGGCGGCGACGGATCAGCATGTCGGTGGCTTCGTACATCTGCATGCCGGGTTGGCTGGGGTCCACGCCCAGGTCGGCACACAGGGTGTCGAGGGCGCTGACTGCCGCGCGCATGCTGGCGTGATGCCCTTCACGGCGGGCGATGGTCACGGCGCGATGGGTCGACAGCACGAAGACGCCGGGGTGGCCATAGAAGATCGCCACTACATGCTCGCCGTTGCGTACGTGATGCAGCATGGCCTCGGTCATCTGCATGTAGGTCAGGTAGCGCGGCTTGCTGTCGTCGTAGAGCACATACAGGTCATAGGCGTCCGGACGCTGCGAGAGGATCCAGATCTTGGTGGCTGGGTCGGCCACGCAATAGAACACATGGTCGGCGGCGAGGATCCGTGCCTCGTCGCTGCGGCTGAAGTCCGAGGCCTCGATGCCCGAGCCGAGGATCTCGAGGGTACCGGGGCGCTGCGGCGCAACCAGCAGCGCCGGGTCGTCGCTGATACTCGCGGCCCTGGCCGCGATGGCCTGGGCCAGCCGCCGCCAACGACGACGGTGCTCCTCGGCACTCGGGTAATGGGTAGCTTGCGCGTGTTCGCGGTTGTTGCGGGTCGTCATGCTCATGCGGTTCGCTCCTCAGGCGCCTTGCGCGGCCAGGTACTTCATCGCAACACTCGCCCCCACCTTCACCGGCAGTGGCTTGCCCTGGTAGGTGGCGTTGCCGAGTATCACGAAGGCCTTGTAGGCCTGGTCACCGGTGTAGGGCGCCATGCTGGCCACCACCTGGTTCTCGTCGTCACTGGACCAGCGCCAGTTGGCCGCATCGTTGTCGGCCTTGGTGTTGCCGGTCTGCAACAGCGTGGAAATCGTCACCCCGACGGTCTTCGGATCGCCCTGCACTTCGGCCACGTACTGGCTGAAGGTCTGCCAGCGAGCCGCCACCGGCTTGTCGTCCTGCAGCATGTAGTTGACCAGCACGCCCACCCCGGTGCTCTGGCGTGGTTGCAGGTTCTCGATGTCCTTCTCGTCCTGGTTCTTCCAGGCCTGGAAGATCGCGCCCACGCTCTGGAAGGCGACGTAGATCACCGCCCCTTCGATCAGGGTCGGCAAGGCCTTGGTCATGATCCAGTTGCCGACGCCGTTGACCACCTTCATCAACGCGCCGGGCTCGACGTTCACATCGGTGTCGATATCCACGTCGACGTCGATGTCGATATCCGTCTCGGTGTCGGTCACCACATCGATGTCCACGTCGATGTCCACATCCACGTCCACATCCACCACGGCGATGAAATCGACGTCGACATCGATGTCGATATCCACGTCGACGTCCACATCGATGTCGATGTCGATATCCACGTCCACATCGACGTCGATATCCACGTCGATGTCCACGTCGACGTTGACAGGATCCGCCGCGTCGCCCACGCCACTCCCGGCGCCGGCGGTGTCACCGGTGCTGTTGAGGCTGTCCTGGATGCGGCTGATCAGCTTGCCGGTGTTCTGCGCCAGCCACTGCATGCCGTTGGCCACGGTGCCCAGCAGGTTGATCGCGGCGTCGAGGGTCATCGCCAGCTGCACGGTGAACAGCGCGCCATAGGCCATGTCGTAGGCCACCGCGTACCAGGGTAGTTGCGGGTTCTGGTAGGACTGGGCAATGAACTGCTGGCCGTCATAGGTACCGACGAAGGCCCAGGTGATCACGTCGGGCTTGCCCTCCCACGTGAGGTCGCGAATGAACCCGGTGGTGTTGAAGCCGTGCTTGTCGTCGGCGCCAGGGCTGGTCAACTGGCCGTACTGGAACTGCAGCGCAGTGCCGCCGCCCGCGCTGGGGCTGTAGTTGGCCTTGCCGCCGGCGATGGTCAGCGTGCCCACAGAGGTGGTGGGCAGGATGAAACCCATGGAGTTGCCGCTGGGCGGCTCGTAGCAGTAGTAGGTACCCGGATAGGCGTACAGCTGGTTGTTGGCCCAGTAGCCCAAGGCCGAGAACAGCGCGAAACTCACCCCGGGGTAGCCATTGGCGGCGAAGAAAGAGGCAGCCTTGTCGTTGAGGGCGTTGGCCGGGGTTTCACTGACCAGCTCGGAGAATTCCAGGGCGGTGGGGGTGAAGGGCTGGCTGATGAACGACTGGTAGAACGCCCAACCGGAGGTGGCCGTGGTCACATCCTGGTTGCCGACCTGAACCTGCTCCGAATCCGGCAGCAAGGCATTGGCCACCTGTACCAGCAAGGGAAACTGGTCGCTCTGGCGCACGATCACCAGTCGCGCCAGGCTCTCGGTAAGTGGCAGCGTGGTGCTCTGGTTGGCGCCCACCGAGCCTTGCAGGGTATACACGGCGGTATAGTCCGCCGGATTGGTGGAAGGCGGATCGGTCGCTGGGTTCTTGTTGAGGGTGGTGTAGATGTCCAGCGCCAGGTTGGTGTTGTTGGTGATCTGGACGGGGTAGGTGGCCATCTCGATGCATCTCCCTTGCCTTCGAACAGCGCCAGGGCGCCGGGTTGAGACTCGACGGGCCAAGGAAGAGGAAAGGAGCGCGAGCGTGCAGGCGTGCAGGCGGCATACGCAGTGGGATGCGGGCCGTATGCCGTCCATGGTCGGGGATCCAGACTCGTCCTGAGGCTGTCAGTCAGGGTGTCATGCACTATAGCGAGCGGCCGAGTACGGCAATGGAACAGTTGGCGATATGCCAGCAGCGTTCAATTGCCAATGCGTGTCCAGGGCGGAACTGCCAGGAAAGGCGGCCCAGACAAACAAAAACCCCCGGCCATATCCATGGTCGGGGGTCTTGGATCAAGCTGTGAACAACCCGATCAGGGTATTTCCAGGATTACTGCTGCTGAGGCAGTTTATCGATCGGGCCGCAGCCGCCGATGATCTTGGAGATCGAAACCGATGGGTGGAACAGGTAGTCGTACGAGCAGTTCTTAGGCTGGTTGTAGACCTGGCCGGTGCAGCCGGACAGCAGGGCAACGCCCGAAACGACAGCAACAGCGACAGTAGCTTTGATCAGCTTTTTCATAAAAATCCTTTAGTCCATGATCCACCATCAAACGGATGGCGCGCGGATCATACGGGAAATGGCGGTGAGAATGAAAGGCGTTAGTACAGGTGCACTAGTTGACAGGGGGTCAACTAACAAGTTGTTGGCACGGCAACTAGCGGGTTGAACTATTTGCTAAAACGTTACAGGAGGGTAATTACTTTCAGCTTCCTTCAGATTTTCATCAGACTTTCCTGATTCCCTGTAGTCTATTTCCCAAGCACACTTTTTCCCCATTCAAGCCATTGCAGCTGCACGATACGCGGCCTAGTCTCGATCCGTCGTTGCCCACTCAATGGCCGGCTTTGACAGGCCGAATCTTACCCGAGCACGTGCGCCCCTTGTTTGACAGCAAGCTTGTTGCAGCACCACCGACTCCGCAGATGCATATGCGCAAGATGGTTCCAGATCCGCCAAACAGCTTTGGCGACGCTCCACATCAGATTGAAGATTTACTCGTTCAAATCGCCGAGTACCTCGTCTGTGCCCTCCCCGCCGCCCAGCACGCCGCCATGATCCACACCAAGCCGCCGGGCCAGGTCATGGCCCTGAGCCGTGTACAGGCAAGGCATTGATCGCGCCCTGAGCGATATCGCGCTGACTCAGGACCTGAAGAACGCACCTACTTTGTTAGCCGCCGCCCACTATCTCACCGGCATGGCCAAAGCACTGCCGCAAGATGTCTCTCACGCAGTGACGAACTGCCCCGCTGGTTGATGCAAAAGCCCCGTAGCGCGAACTACGGGGCTTTCAGCAAAGATATCGGTAAAGACCTTTATCGCATCAACCAAGCTGTTCGAATCGCCGCCGCCTGACGAACAGGCCCACGCCCAACCCCGTGGCAAGGACCGACAGCAATCCCAGGTCCAACCCGAACAAACGGGCTTGGCTAACAATGATACAACCGACGACACCAATCACCACCAGCACCACCCCCAGCCATTTGCGCAGCGGGTAGGGCCTGAGGAACCGATCCAGCAGGCCATAAAGCACCAGGCCGATGACCGCATAGGTAATTTCGGACACAGGCGCCTCCCTCAGGTCTTGATGATCAGGGTCGAAGTGGAGTGCTGCGGACCGATGCCGCCATTGACCTGCGCCTCGATGCTGACCAATACATCGCCGGCATGGTAAGTGGGCAGCACGTCATTGGCATAGGCCCGCACCCCTGCTCCCACCGGCACGCCAACGTAAGGAGAGGCTACAGAGCTGGCGGCGGCTAACGCCGAGGCGGCAAGGTTGGCGACCTTGGTGCGCTGGGCATTGAGGGTATCGCCCTGCTGGCGGGTCAGCGGCTTGGAGATACCGATCTTCATCACGCACGGCAGCCCTTTGGCCAGCATCTTGTCGTACACCTCGACGACCTTGCTGTTGACCTCGTAGTGGGCACTCTTCGCTTCGCCAAAATGCAGCTCGCGCAATCGCCCGCGCTCGCTGTCGGTCAGGGTGATCTGCGAGACGTTGAAGACGATCCCGTGATTACCCATGTATTGAAAAGTACCCTCGAACTTCATTGCACGCGTCCTTACGAAACAAAGGTCGCGATTCTCTACGAGAGCAGTGCCGCTGCAAATCGTGGCGGGTTGCCAGCAAGCGCCGAAGGCCCGCGGTTTTCCTGCTGCCGGTATTCCTTTTCCAGGAACGCGTACCCGATGCTGACGCACGCTATCAGCAAGTTGCCATAAAAAACACGGGCAATGAAAAAAGCCCCGAGACGTTAATCTCGGGGCTTTCCCATGTATGGCGGAGAGATAGGGATTTGAACCCTAGGTACTGTTGCCAGTACAACGGATTTCGAATCCGTCCCGTTCGACCACTCCGGCATCTCTCCAATGGCGCGCATCATACCAGCGATTTCGTTTCTGGCAAACCTTTTTTGAAAAAAATTCGCGTGGTATCAGGCGCTTGCGTGAACGCGCCGCTTACAGCGGCACGCCCAGGCGTTTGGCAACTTCTTCGTAGGCTTCGATCACGTCGCCCAGGCCCTGGCGGAAGCGGTCCTTGTCCATCTTCTTGCGGGTCTCTTTGTCCCACAGGCGGCAGCCGTCCGGGCTGAATTCGTCGCCCAGGACGATCTGGCCGTGGAACACGCCGAACTCCAGCTTGAAGTCGACCAGCAGCAGGCCTGCGTCGTCGAACAGCTTGCTCAGCACTTCGTTGACCTTCAGCGACAGCTTCTTCATCTCGGCCAACTGCTCGGCGGTGCCCCAGCCGAAAGCGACAACGTGGGATTCGTTGATGAAGGGGTCGCCCTTCTCGTCGTTCTTCAGGAACAGCTCGAAGGTGGACGGTTCCAGCTTGATGCCCTCCTCCACGCCCAGGCGCTTGACCAGGCTGCCGGCGGCGTAGTTGCGCACCACGCACTCGACCGGGATCATGTCGAGCTTCTTCACCAGGCACTCGTTGTCGCCCAGCAGCTTGTCGAACTGGGTCGGCACGCCGGCTTCTTCGAGCTTCTGCATGATGAAGGCATTGAACTTGTTGTTCACCATGCCCTTGCGATCCAGTTGCTCGATGCGCTTGCCGTCGAACGCCGAGGTGTCGTTACGGAACAGCAGGATCAAGCGGTCGGCGTCGTCGGTCTTGTAAACCGATTTGGCCTTGCCGCGGTAGAGTTCGTCGCGTTTTTCCATGATGGGCTCCGCTTGCTTGAGTGGGTGGGCTAGGCGATTTGGCGCCAGTCGAGCCCATGATCCTGATTCGCCACCTGGAGCCAGTCCGGGTCGCACCCGAGGGCGTCGACGAAGCACTGGCGGGCCAGATGTGGCAGGTTGTTCTTGCTGCTGAGGTGGGCCAGCACCAGGTGCTGCAGGTTCTGCCAGCCCAACTCGGCCACCAGGCTCGCGGCCTGGTGGTTGTTCAAATGTCCCTGGCTGCCGCCGACCCGCAGCTTGAGAAAGTGCGGGTAGTGCCCACGGGCCAGCAGGTCGCGGCAGTGGTTGGCCTCGATCAGCAGGGCATCGAGCCCCTGATAGCGCTCCAACAGCCGCGCGTCGTAACTACCCAGGTCGGTGAGCATGCCAAAGCGCCGACGACCATCGCTGATCACGTACTGCAGCGGCTCGTAGGCATCATGCTCGACCCGTGCCGCGCTGACCTGCAGATCGCCGATCTGCAGCACATCGCCACAACCGAGAAAACCGGCCACCTCGACCGGCTTGCGCATGCCGCGCAATGTGCCCTGGCTGAGGTAGACCGGTACATTGTAGCGGCGCGAGAGCAACCCCACCCCATGCACGTGGTCGGCATGTTCGTGGGTCACCAGCACCGCGCTCAACTGCGTGGCCGCCACCCCGAGCAGCGCCAGGCGCCGCTCGGTCTCGCGCAGGGAAAAGCCGCAATCGACCAGGATGAAGGTATCACCACTGGCGACGAGCGTGCCGTTTCCCTGGCTACCGCTTCCTAGAACCGCGAAGCGCACTTAGCCCAGGTGGTCCTGGATCGCGCTCAGCACGCGGCGGGCGACATCGGCCGGGGCCACGGTGTTGATGTTCTTCTCGACGGTCACCTGGACGTTTTCGCCGACCTTGCTCAGGCGCACCTGGTAGCGCTCGGCACGGGCTTCACGCTCTTCCTTGCTCGGCTCGCTGCCGAACAGGCGGCTGAAGAAGCCAGGCTCCTTCTGCTTGTCGTCGGGCTTCTCGGACAGGTTGATGTAGTACAGGCCCAGGCTGCGGTTGATGTCCTCGACACGCCACTCGCCCTGCTCCAGGGCGCGGCCGACGCCAGACCAGGCGCGGTCCAGGTCGGAACCCAGGAACAGCACCGGGTTGCCGCTGCCGTCCTCGCTCAGGCTGACCTGGCTCGGGGCATCGAAGTCGCGCGCGGCCAGCAGCGAGACCGAACCGCCCTTCTCGGCGCTGCGGTTCATGCTGGCGAGCATTTCGTCGACCAGCAGCGCGTCGGTGCCGGTGTTGCTGGAGGCGGACGGGAAATCAGGCTCGGCAGTGCTGCCGGCCGGACGCTCGACGCTGACCACATACACCTCGGAGGTGTTGCGCTGCACGCCGGGCTCCATGCGCACCCGCACGCGCACTTCGCTGTCCGGGCTGCTGGAGGTGCTGGCCAAGCGCTGGCCGAGGGAGGCCGACAGCTCGTCGAAGCGCTGCCAGGTGGTGTTGAATTCACCGGTCTGCGGGCGCTCTTCAGCGATGCGGAAACCGTTGTCCTCGAAGAACTGGCGGGTCACCGGCCAGACTTCGGCGGGCGAGCGCTGGGCCAGCACCCAACGGCTGTTGCCGCTGCGCTGCAGGCTGAAATCGCTGATGTCGGCGGCGGCCGACAGCGGCTGTGGACGGGGTACCTCGAACTCGCCGGTGGCGCGATCGTCGGCCACGTTGCGCGGGATCGGCAGCAGCGGATCCAGGCGCTTGACGTTGCTGGCGTCCGGCGGCAGCTGCATCGGCGCGGTCGGTTGCGCCTGCAGGTAGTCGCTGCCACGGTCGCGGAAATAGCCATCCTCGCCCCACAGCCAGCCGCACCCACTGGTGCTGGAGATGATCAGGGCGAGAGCGGAAAGACCAGCCAGTCGCTTCATGCGGTGTACTTCCTCGATTAAACCAGTACGCCGGACTGGCGCAAGGCAGTACGGACTTTTTCGTGACAGCCTTCGCTCAGCCAGGTCAGGGGCAGGCGAATGCCCTGCTGCATCAGGCCCATTTCCACCAGCGCCCATTTCACCGGAATCGGGTTGGCTTCGCAGAACAGGTCTTTGTGCAGCGGCATGAGTTTTTCGTTGATCGCGCGGGCCTTCTCGGCATTGCCCTCAAGGGCGGCCTCGCACAGATCGGCCATTTCGCGCGGGGCGACGTTGGCGGTGACGGAGATGTTGCCCTTGCCGCCCATCAGGATCAGCTCGACGGCGGTCGGATCGTCGCCGGACAGGACGATGAAGTCCTTGTCGACGCCGTCCAGGATGGCCTTGGCACGGACCAGGTCGCCGGTGGCTTCCTTGATGCCGATGATGTTCTTGACCTTCGACAGGCGGATCACGGTGTCGGCCTGCATGTCGCAGGAGGTGCGGCCGGGCACGTTGTAGAGGATCTGCGGGATGTCGACGGCTTCGGCGATGTGCTTGAAGTGCTGGTACAGGCCTTCCTGGGTCGGCTTGTTGTAGTACGGGACCACCAGCAGGCAGGCGTCGGCGCCGGCATTCTTGGCGTTCTTGGTCAGGTGCACGGCTTCGGCAGTGGAGTTGGCACCGGTACCGGCGATTACCGGGATCCGCTTGTTGCTGTGCTTGACCCGCTCGACCACGTGCTTGATGACCAGGATGTGCTCTTCGACATCCAGCGTGGCGGACTCGCCGGTGGTGCCGACAGCTACGATCGCGTGGGTGCCGTTTTCCAGGTGGAAGTCTACAAGCTTGTCGAGGCTGTCCCAGTCCAGACGCCCTTGTGCATCCATGGGAGTGACCAATGCCACCATACTGCCCGCAATCATGTAACTGCTCCTGCCGGAAAAAGAGAGCGGTAATGGTACTGGCGCCATCGGCCTTGCACAAGCGAAGCAGGCGGGCGGAGCATTCCCCTTCGCGCCGCTTTTCGCTACCCTTGATCCTTTGATCGGTGCAGCACGGCCCGCCGGGCCGTCGACAGTGCTACCGGCCTGCGTCCACAGCCGCCAAAACCGGCCCGGGCCCTGCTGATGCAGGAGGCTTGCCCCCGTCCTGCACCGACCGCTCATCGCTTTAGGAATGCTGCATGTCCACCCCCACCGTTCGCGAACAATTTCTCGTCATCAGCGCCCTGGGCCCCAACCCCATGGAGCTGGCCAACGTTCTCAGCCGCGCGGCCTTCGACAACCGCTGCGCGGTAGTCACCTCGCGTCTGTCGCGCCACGGCGAGACCAGCGCCCTGGTGCTGCAGGTCGGCGGCAGCTGGGATGCCCTGGCCCGCCTCGAAGCCACCCTGCCGGGCCTGGGCAAGAAGCACGGCCTGACCCTGGACGTGGTGCGCAGCGCCGACCAGGAAGTACGCCCACAGGCCCTGCCCTACGTGGCCTACGTCAGCGCCGCCTATCGCCCGGACATCATCAACGAGCTGTGCCAGTTCTTCCTCGACCACCGCGTCGAGCTCGAAGCGATGACCTGCGACACCTACCTCGCGCCGCAGACCGGCAGCAGCATGCTCAACGCCCAGTTCACCGTGATCCTGCCGGCCGGCACCCAGATCAGCTGGCTGCGCGACCAGTTCCTCGACTTCGCCGACGCCCTGAACCTGGACGCGCTGATCGAACCGTGGCGCCCACAGAACCCCATGTAAGGAAGCTCCCATGGCCGTAGCACTCGACCAACCCGTCGCCGATTTCCAGGTACAGGCCACCAGCGGCCAGACCGTCAGCCTTGCCGACCTGAAGGGCCAGCAGGTGGTGTTGTACTTCTATCCCAAGGACAGCACCCCGGGCTGCACCACCGAAGGCCAGGGCTTCCGCGACCAATACGCGGCGTTCCAGGCGGCCAACACCGTGGTGTTCGGCGTGTCGCGCGATGGCATCAAGTCGCACGAGAACTTCAAGGCCAAGCAGGCGTTTCCCTTCGAGCTGATCAGCGACAAGGACGAAGCACTGTGCCAGCTGTTCGACGTGATCAAGCTGAAGAAGCTGTACGGCAAGGAGTATCTGGGCGTGGACCGCAGTACCTTCCTGATCGACAAGGACGGTGTGCTGCGCCAGGAATGGCGCGCAGTGAAGGTGCCGGGGCATGTGGATGCCGTATTGGTGGCGGCGCAGAACCTCAACAAGGCTTGAGATCGTTGGGGCTGCAAAGCAGCCCCAGACCTACAGCATCGGTGCCACAGACCTGTCCTGCCGCGGCCAGGCATCCAGCACCGCCTTGAACAGCGTCGCCAGCGGGATCGCGAAGAAGATCCCCCAGAACCCCCACAGCCCGCCGAACAGCAGCACCGCGCAGATGATCGCCACCGGGTGCAGGCTAACTGCCTCGGAGAACAGCAGCGGCACCAGCACGTTGCCATCGAGCGCCTGGATGATCGCGTACACCGCCATCAGGTAGATGAACTGATCGCCCCAGCCCCACTGGAACAGCGCGATCAGCGTCACCGGCACCGTCACCACCACCGCGCCGACATACGGCACCACCACCGACAGGCCCACCAGCAGCGCCAGCAAGGCGGCATAGTTGAGGCCAAGGCTGATGAAGGCGATATAGGTGGCAATCCCGCAGATCAGGATCTCGATGCCCTTGCCGCGAATGTAGTTGGCTATCTGCCGGTTCATCTCGTCACCCACCCGGTTGAGCAGCGTACGCTCACGCGGCAGGTAGCCGCTGACCCAGCGCCCGATCAGCTCGCGGTCCTTGAGAAAGAAGAACACCAGGATCGGCACCAGTACCAGGTAGATCATCGCATTGACCAGTAACGGCAGGCTCGACAGCGAAAAGGTCAGCGCCCACTGGCCGAACTTGCCGATCTCGCCGCGCACCGATTCGATGGCGCGCAGCACCTGCTCATCCGACACCAGGTGCGGGTAGCGCTCGGGCAGCAACAGCAACAACGACTGCCACTTGCCGAGCATCCCCGGCAACTCGTTGAACAGGGTGATCAGCTGATGCCAGAGCAGCGGCACCAGCACCAGCATGAACACCGCCAGCGCCCCCATGAACAGGGCGAACACCAGCCAGACCGCCAGCCTGGACGGTACCTTCAAGCGCTCCAGGGCATTGACCAGCCCCTGCATGAGGAACGCCAGGACCATGCCCGCCAGCACTGGCGCGAGCATGCCGCCCAGGGTCAGCACCACGGTGAAGGCCAGGAACAGCAGGACCGCCAGCACCACGGCCTCCTCGTCGGAGAAGTAGCGCTGCATCCAGTCGCGAAGCACTTTGAACATTGACGATCCTTGGAAAAGACTCAGGCCTTGCGCAGCCAGTAGGTATACACGCCGGCCTCGGCCGTTTCATGCAGCAGCTCATGGCCGGCCAACTGGGCGAAAGTGCGGAAGTCGCGCTGGGAGCCGCCGTCGGTGGCGATCACCTTGAGCACCGCGCCACTGGCCAGGCGATTGAGTTCCATCTTGGCCTTGAGCAGCGGCAACGGGCAGTTCAGCCCGCTGGCGTCGAGCTCGGCGTCGCTGGTCGGGGTATCACTCATCGGGCGCGTCTCCGGGGTATGGACAGAAAGGTCTGGTAGGATACCGCCACTGGTCGGCATCGCGCGACCCGGCTACAGTAAGGCTTTTGACCGACGCGAGCTTCTGCATGAATCTACTGCGCCCCACCCTGTTGACGCTGGCCTGCCTGATGGCCCTTCCCGGCCACGCCGACGACCTGCCGTCACTGGGCGACGCCAGCTCCGCGATCGTCTCGCCGCAACAGGAACACCAGCTCGGCCGCGCCTGGCTGAGCCTGTTGCGCGGCCAGGTCAACCAGCTGAACGACCCGCAGCTCAAGGACTACGTCGAGACCACCGTGTACAAGCTGGCCGAGACCAGCCAGCTGCAGGACAGGCGCCTGGAGTTCATCCTCATCGACAGCAAGGAGCTCAACGCCTTCGCTGCCCCGGGCGGTATCGTCGGCGTCAACGGCGGATTGTTCCTCAATGCGCAATCGGAGGGTGAATACGCCTCGGTACTGGCTCACGAACTGGCGCACTTGTCGCAACGCCACTTCGCCCGCGGCGTCGAGGCCCAGCAGCGCATGCAGTTGCCGATGATGGCGGCCCTGCTGGCCGGTATCGTCCTGGCCGCTGGTGGTGGTGGCGATGCCGGTATCGGCGTGATCGCTGGCACCCAGGCCGCAGCGATCCAGGAGCAGCGGCGCTTCTCGCGGCAGAACGAGCAGGAGGCCGACCGCATCGGCATCCTCAACCTGGAGAAGGCCGGCTACGATCCGCGCAACATGCCCAGCATGTTCGAACGCCTGGCCCGCCAGTACCGCTACGATGCCAAGCCGCCGGAGTTCCTGCTGACTCACCCGGTCACCGAATCACGTATTGCCGACACCCGCAACCGCGCCGAGCAGGCGCCCAAAGGTGGCGTCGAGGACAGCCTGCGCTACCAGCTGATCCGTGCGCGGGTACAGCTCACCTACGAAGGTACCCCGGGCCTGGCCGCCAAGCGTTTCCGCGCCCAGCTCGACGAAACCCCCAATCTGGACGCCGCACGCTACGGCCTGGCACTGGCGCAGATCAAGGGCGGCCAGCTCAACGAAGCGCGGGAGAACCTCAAACCTCTGCTGGCCAAGGCGCCCAACGACATCACCTACAACCTTGCGCAGATCGACCTGGACATCACCAACAACCGCCTGGCCGATGCCCAGCAACGCGCCCAGCGCATGCAGGCGCTGTACCCGGCCAACTATCCGTTGAAACAGGTGCGCGCCGACCTGCTGATCAAGCAGAACAAGCCGGCCGAAGCGGAGAAGGTACTGGACGACCTGGTCAAGAATCGTCCGGACGACCCGGACGTGTGGTACGACGTTGCCGAAGTACGCGGGTTGTCGGGCAACACCATCGGCCTGCACCGTGCCCGCGCCGAATACTTCACCCTGGTCGGTGACTTCGACCAGGCGATCCAGCAGCTCGACTACGCCAAGCGCCGCTCGGGCAGCAACTTCCCGCTGGCCTCGCAGATCGACCAGCGCCAGCGCGAGATCATGGAGCAGCAGCGGATGGTCAAGGAGATGATGGGGCGCTGATACATAGCCTGAAAGCATCGCGGGCCGCTCCCACGCTTCAAGTCATCTGGCGTGGGAGCGGCGATGCGTCGCCCCGACTTGCCCCGCGATGCTTTCAGGACCCGCTCAGGCGTTGCCCGACAACTTCAACCGCGCCGCCTGGGTGAAATCGAGCATGCGGTTCAGCGGCTTGATCGCCTTGGGAATCAGCGCAGGCTCGACGAAGATCTCGTTGCTGCCCTTGCGCAGGCAGTCCAGCGTGCGCTCCAGGGTGTTCATCGCCATCCACGGGCAATGCGCGCAGCTGCGACAGGCCGCGCCATTGCCGGCGGTCGGTGCCTCGACGAACTCCTTGTCCGGGCACAGCTGCTGCATCTTGTAGAAGATGCCGCGGTCGGTGGCGACGATGAAGGTCTTGTTCGGCAGGGTCTGCGCCGCCTTGATCAGCTGGCTGGTGGAGCCCACCGCGTCGGCCAGCTCGATCACCGCTTCCGGGGACTCCGGATGGACCAGGATCGCCGCGTCCGGGTACAGCGCCTTCATGTCGGCCAGCTGGCGCGACTTGAACTCTTCGTGAACGATGCAGGCACCGTCCCACAGCAGCATGTCGGCGCCGGTCTGCTTCTGGATGTAGCGGCCCAGGTGCTGGTCAGGGCCCCAGATGATGGTCTCGCCGTTGTCCATCAGGCTTTCGACGATCTCCAACGCGCAACTGGAGGTCACCACCCAGTCGGCACGGGCCTTCACCGCAGCGGAGGTGTTGGCATAGACCACCACGGTACGCTCGGGATGCTGGTCGCAAAACGCCGAAAACGCCTCGACCGGGCAACCGAGGTCGAGGGAGCAGGTCGCCTCGAGGGTAGGCATCAGCACGCGTTTTTCCGGGGTGAGGATCTTCGCGGTCTCGCCCATGAAACGCACGCCCGCCACCACCACGGTCTCGGCCGGATGGTTCTTGCCGAAGCGTGCCATCTCCAGCGAGTCGGACACGCAGCCGCCGGTTTCCTCGGCCAGTGCCTGGATCACCGGATCGCAATAGTAGTGGGCCACCAGCACGGCATTCTGCTTTTTCAGCTCGGCGGCGATGGCCGCACGGTATTCGGCCTCCTGCGCGGGCGTCAGCGGGTTGGGCTGCTTGGCATCGAGGTGGGCCTGGACCAACAGGCGTTCGGAAATCTGGGTCATGATCGCTGGACCTGCGGGGCGCTTGAGCGCGTCAGTCGAGTGTATCACCCGGCCCTGGCAGATCGGCTAATGGTGCCGGACGGCCAGCGTCTCGGCCCCTCTGCGGGCGCGGATTCTTATCGGACGCGAAGGCTACAGGCAATCGGAGGGATGCAAAAGGGGTTTTTGCGGGGAGGGCCCATCGCCGGGCAAGCCCGCTCCCACGAAGACGACGGGAGCGGGTCTGCCTGAGGGATCAGCCCTGCGGCTGGAGCGCCGCCAGGTGGCCGCTGATCAGCATGGCAAACTCTTCGACGGTCATCTTCTTGCCGTTGAAGTCGACCATGCCGTCGGCGTATTGCAGGCTCGACACCACGTCGCTGCCCTGCACCGTGGCCATGCCGCTCTGCAGCGCCATCATGCCGACCATTTCACCGGCCTGGCTGGACTGCTGGGCGATGGCCTGGGCATCGGTCTCACCCTCAAGCAGCGCCTGCAAGGTGGCGAGGTCGGCGACCATCGGCTTGGAAACGCTGAGCTTGGCCTTCAGTTGCGTCAGCAACTGCTTGCCCAACTGATCAGGCGGCAGGTCGAACGAGCTCGGGCTGGCAAAGTCCATCGCCAGGTTGAAGCGGCTCTCGCCATTGGCGGTCTTGAACGCCAGCTTCTCCACCGCCACCTGCGGCTTGGCCACCAGCAGCTTCTGCAGGTCACCCTGGACCTTGGCCTGCTCCTCGGGGGTCATTTCCAGCGACGGCGCCTCGCCATCGGCGGCGGCCTGCTGCATCTGCGGCAGCTGGGTCTGGTACCACTCCATCAACGCCTGCATGGCCGGGATGTCGATGGATTTCATGGTCAGGACCATTTCCGCGCTGCCCACCTTGCGACCGGCGTAGCTGATCTCATCGACCTTGTATTCCAGGCGCCCGGCCAGCTTGTCCTTGGCCTCGCCCTCGGCGTTGTACAGGTTGTTCTGCTGCAGGCCCTTGAGCACCAGCACTTCCTGCTTCGGCCCGAAGGTCACCTGGGTGTCGGCCAGGGCCAGGTCGAAATTGCCGACATAGACCATGTCATGGGCGGTCTCGCTGAGCTTGCCACCGGCCTTGAAACCGTTGAGCAGGATCTTCACCGGCGCCTGCTGCTCGTCGACGAAGTTCAGCTCGAGGTGCTCGGCGCTGCTGTGGATCTCCACCGCCTTGCCTTCACGGTCGCCGCGCAGCTTGAGCTGCAGGCCGGAGAAGTCCAGGACATTGCCGTCGTCTTCCTTGAGCGTGACCGGCGCCAGGCGAATGTCGCTGTCGACGCTGCCGCCGTAACCGAGGCTGACCTGGGCGGTGACCGGCGCCTTGTCGCCGGCGGCGGTGAACCAGCCGCTGGTGAAGTCATCCTTGTCCAGCGCGCTGTTGCTGGTGGCCATGACCGGCATCAGCTTGAAGGCCTTGACCCGCGACCAGGGGAACGGGCCGTGCTCGATCTGGTCGGTCACGCCCACCTGGAAGTTCAATGCCTCGGCTTCGCCGAGCTGGACGTTCTCGGCCTTCAGGCGGTAGTGCGCGGTACTGGTGAAGAAGTGCTGGTCCAGCGAGACCAGTTCGATGGTCATGCTGCCGCCGTTGCCGGCCAGGGCTTTCTTCAGCTCTTCGTTGCCGCGGGCGACGGAGCGTTCCAGCTCCGCAGGCAGCTGCTTGCCGGTGTACCAGGCGCCAGCGGTGGTTGCGACGGCGATGGCCACGGCCAGACCGGAAAGGATGCCTACTGATTTCTTCATGAATAGAACCGATTGCTGTCCATAGGGAGGTCGTTTGAGCGGTCCACGGAAACGAGGCCGCGCTGGAGATGGCAAGAATACCACTGGCACCCGGCCCACGCGGTAATGCGTAAGGCATTTTGTCTGTCGCCGCACAGCCGGGCACGGAGCTCACCGGAACAAGGATTGTAAATTTTTACGAACATCAAAATCGACTTACGATCTGCTCAATAGGCAAAAATCACTGCACAACGGCCAAATAAACCGATTAACCTCCCATCCACTTGGCACCCTGTCATGTTTAACTTGACACTCAAACGACCATCGTTGTTTATTTCGCGCACCCCGCAGCTCCAACATAAAAGGTGAACAACATGGAGCCCATCCGCTCGACCTTGTCGTGCCCGTCATCTGCCGTGCCCGTTGTTTCGATCAAGGAGCAGCGCCCGCATGCAGCCTGACCACAGCGCCCCCGGCAACGCCCAATTCCGCAAGTCCCTGCGCCTCTGGCACGTGGTGATCATCGGCCTGGCCTACCTCACCCCGATGACCGTGTTCGACACCTTCGGCATCGTCTCCGGCATCACCGCCGGGCACGTACCCAGCGCCTACCTCCTGGCCCTGGCCGGCATCCTGTTCACCGCCGTGAGCTACGGCACCCTGGTGCGGCGCTTCCCGCAGTCGGGCTCGGCCTATACCTACACCCAGCGTGCCATCAATCCGCACGTTGGCTTCCTGGTGGGCTGGTCGTCACTGCTGGACTACCTGCTGCTGCCCATGGTCAACGCGTTGCTGGCCAAGCTCTACCTGTCGGCGATGTTCCCCGAGGTGCCGGCCTGGGTGTGGGTGGCCGGTTTCGTCACCCTGATCAGCCTGATCAACATGCGCAGCGTCAACCTGGTGGCCCACTTCAATCTGCTGTTCGTCGCCGTGCAGGTGGCGATCATCGGCGTGTTCATCTACCTGTGCTGGCGCGGCCTGGACCACGGCGAGGGCCTGGGCACCGCCTGGAGCCTGGTGCCGTTCGCCGATGACCAGACCCAGTTCGCCGCCCTCGCCGCCGGCGCGACCATCCTGTGCTTCTCGTTCCTGGGCTTCGATGCGGTGACCTGCCTGTCGGAAGAGACGCGCGACCCGGGCAAGACCATTCCGCGAGCGATCTTCCTCACCGCGCTGATCGGCGGCATGGTGTTCATCGGCGTGTCCTACTTCATCCAGGCCTACTTCCCGACCATGGCGCGCTTCCATGACCAGGAAGCGGCCCTGCCGGAAATCGCCCTGTATGTCGGCGGCAAGCTGTTCCAATCGATCTTCATCGCCTGCACGGTGATCAACACCATCGCCTCGGGCCTGGCCTCGCAGACCAGCGTGTCGCGCCTGCTGTACGTGATGGGCCGCGACAACGTGATCCCGGCCGGGGTATTTGCCCGCCTGCACCCGCGCTACAAGACCCCGGTGCTGAACATTGCCGTGGTCGGCCTGATCTCGCTGTCAGCGATCTTCTTCGACCTGGTCACCGCCACCTCGGTGATCAACTTCGGCGCGCTGGTGGCGTTCAGCTTCGTCAACCTGTCGGTGATCAACCACTGCTACATCCGCGAGGGCCAGAACAAGGGCCTGACGAACAACCTCAAGTATCTGGTGGCGCCGACGATAGGCTTCTGCATCATTGTCTCGCTGTGGCTGGACCTGAACGAACACTCGCTGTTGTTCGGCGGTGTCTGGGCCCTGCTTGGCGTGCTCTACCTGGCCTGGCTGACCAAGGCCTTCAGGGTAGCGCCACCGAACTGCATCGCCGACTGACCCCGCCGACGCCCGCCTGACCGCGGGCGTCCTGTTTGCCCGAGAAGGAAAAGCCCATGTTGCTGCGCCGTCTCTCCATCCAGTGGAAGATCACCCTGCTCGCCGGTCTGTGCCTGCTGGCCATCGTCGCCCTGCTGGTGGCCACTTCGCTCACCCAGGCCCGACGCAGCGCCGAGCAGGTGTTCCTGGCCAACACCGAGCTGCTCGACCACAGCGCCCGCCTGCGCCTGCAGGCCCACGGCGAGACCCAGGCCCTGCGTATCCAGCGCTACTTCATGGACGCCTACCAGTACGGCAACGGCTTCGCCCGCCTGGTGCAGGCGCTCAAGGCCCGTGGCGGCGCCGACCTGCGCGCCGACCTCAGCCGCGAGGCGCGCGCCGCCCTGGCTGGCAACGCCGACCTGATCGGCCTCTATCTCGTGTTCCAGCCCAACGCCCTGGATCATCAGGATGCTCGCTTCGTCGGCCAGGCCGACAACGGCAGCAACGACAGCGGCCGTTTCTCCCTGTACTGGTCGCAGCCCGGCACCGGTACCCTCGAGGTGGAGGCAATGCCGGAGTCGATGCTCGCCGACACCAGCATCGGCGCCAACGGCTCGCCCTACAACCGCTGGCTGACCTGCCCGCTGGAGACCGCCAAGGCCTGCGTGCTCGACCCGTACTTCGACGAGGTCAACGGCCACCAGGTGCTGATGACCAGCATCGCCCTGCCGCTGCTGGAAAACGGCAAGGTGGTGGGCGTGGTCGGCCTGGACATCGGCCTGGACAATCTGCAGCAACTGAGCCTGGCCGGCCGCCAGGAGCTGTTCGATGGACAGGGCCAGGTCAGTATTGTCAGCCCTTCGGGCCTGCTCGCCGGCCACAGCCAGGACGCCAGCCAACTGAGCAAGACCTTGCAGCAGGCCTTCGGCGCCAGCGCCACCGCGCTGCTCGGCCCGCTGCGCGCCGGCCAGGCGGTCGAGCGCCTGGACGGCGGCACCATGCGCATTTCCCGGCCTTTCACCCCGATCCCCGGCGCGGCGCCATGGCAGGTCCTGCTCGAGCTGCCTGAACAAGTGCTGCAAGCCCCCGCTGTCGCCCTCAATCAGCGCCTGGACAGCCGGAACCAGAGCGCCAACCTGGTCAGCCTGCTGATCGGCCTGGGCGCCGCCGTGCTGGGGCTGCTGCTGGTGTGGCTGACGGCCCGCGGCGTGACCCGGCCGATCCTGGCCGTGGCTACCCGCCTGCAGGATATCGCCAGTGGCGAAGGCGACCTGACCCGTCGCCTGGACTACGCCCGCGACGACGAACTGGGCCAGCTGACCGGCTGGTTCAACCGTTTCCTCGACAAGCTCCAGCCGGTGATCGCCCAGCTCAAGGGTTCCCTGCACGAGGCCCGTGGTACGGCCGACCAGTCGGCGCTGATCGCCAGCCAGACCAGCGACGGCATGCAGCAACAGCACCGCGAGATCGAGCAGGTGGCCACCGCCGCCAATGAGATGAGCGCCACTGCCCACGACGTCGCCCACAATGCCGCCCAGGCAGCGCAAGCGGCGCGTGGCGCCGACCAGGCGACCCGCGACGGCCTGGCGCGGGTGTCCGCCACCCGTGAAGCGATTGGCGCACTGGCCGGCGGCATGGACGCGGCCATGGAAGAGGCACGCGCCCTGGAAAGCCGTGGCGAGCAGATCGGCTCGGTGCTCGAGGTGATTCGCGCCATCGCCGAGCAGACCAATCTGCTGGCGCTCAACGCCGCCATCGAGGCGGCCCGCGCCGGCGAGGCCGGCCGTGGTTTCGCGGTGGTCGCCGACGAAGTGCGCAACCTGGCTCAGCGTACACAGGTCTCGGTGGAGGAGATCCGCCAGGTGATCGAGGGGCTGCAGCAAGGTACCCAGGACGTGGTCGGCGCGATGCACGCCGGCCAGCGTCAGGCCCAGGACAGCGCCGCGCAGATGGAACAGACGCTGCCGGCGCTGCAGCGGATCGGCGAGGCGGTGGCGGTGATCACCGACATGAACCTGCAGATTGCCTCGGCGGCCGAGGAGCAGAGCGCCGTGGCCGAGGAGGTCAACCGCAACGTGGCGGGGATACGTGATGTGACCGAATCGCTGGCCGGACAGGCCGACGAGTCGGCGAGGATCAGCCAGGCGCTGAACCGTCTGGCCAACCAGCAGCAGGTGTTGATGGAGCAGTTCCGGGTGTAGCTGTGGGTTGATCTTGATCTTGATCGCAAGGTTAACCCTTCCCCGCTAGCGACAGCTACGCCAGTCCAGGCGCCGCCCGTAACTTCGCGACTTCAGGAGGCCGAACGCAGGCCTTGCGGAGGGAGGTGACGGGCATGGATGCCCGTCAAGCGCTGGGGCC
>NZ_JBSSDH010000032.1:0-27504 GCF_054060555.1 Pseudomonas sp. TE6283 | reverse complement strand
ACCAGCAGTTGGTGGAAGTCTTCCGGCGAACGGGTGGTTTCACGCGGCACGATCACCAGGCGACCACCGTGCAGCAGCGCACCGAAGATCTCCCACACCGAGAAGTCGAACGCATAGGAGTGGAACAGCGTCCACACATCCTGCGGGCCGAAGCCGAACCAGGCGTCGGTGGCCTTGAACAGACGCAGCAGGTTATGGTGCGGCAGCAGCGTACCTTTCGGCTTGCCGGTGGAACCCGAGGTATAGATCACATAGGCCAGGTTGTCCGGCTGGGTCAGGTGCTCGGGATTTTCCTCGCTGTAGCCGGCCAGATCATCTTCCAGCTTCAGGCTATGTACCTGCGCCGGCACGGGCAGAGCGGCCAGCAGATGCCCTTGGGTCAGCAGCAGCTGAATGCCGCTGTCTTCCATCATGTAGCTGAGCCGATCCTGCGGATACTCCGGATCCAGCGGCACATAGGCGCCCCCGGCCTTGAGGATCGCCAGCAGGCCGACAATCATCTCGAACCCGCGCTCCACGGCGATGCCCACCAGCACATCCGGCCCCACGCCCTGCTCGCGCAGCTTGTGGGCCAGGCGGTTGGCGCGGCGGTTGAGCTGGTCGTAGCTCAGCGATTGCCCGGCGAAAGTCACGGCGACCGCCTCAGGCGTACGCGCCGCCTGCGCCTCGATCAGCTCATGGGCGCACAGCGTGCTTGGGTAGCGCTGCACTTCGGCTTTCCACTCGTCTTGCTCAGCCATGTCGAGCAACGGCAATTGCGCCACCCGCTGCGCGTGGTCCTGGCAGATGCCCTGCAACAGGTTGCGCCAATGCCGGCCGATGCGCTCGACCGTGGCCGGGTCGAACAGCGAGGTGGCGTAGGTCAGTGCCGCGATCAGCCCGCCGTCGTGTTCGGCGGTATTGAGGATCAGGTCGAACTGGGTGGTCTGCCCTTCCCAGCTCAAGCCCTCGACCTGCAGCTCCCCCAGCTGACGGGCCATGCCCGGGCTTTCGGCCTGGTGGTTGAACAGCACCTGGAACAGCGGGTTGTGGCTCATGCTGCGCTCAGGCTGCAGCGCCTCGACCAGCTGTTCGAACGGCAGGTCCTGGTGCGCCTGGGCCTGCAGCGCGGCCTCGCGGACCTGCTGCAGCAACGCGGTGAAGGTGGTCTGTGGCGCGAACTCGGCCTTGAGCACCTGGGTGTTGACGAAGAAGCCGATCAGCCCCTGGGTTTCGGCCCGGGCACGGTTGGCCACCGGTATGCCGACACGGATATCGGCCTGGCCGCTGTAGCGGTGCAGCAGCGTCTGGAACGACGCCAGCAACAGCATGAACAGGGTCACTCCCTGCTGGCGGGCCAAGGCCTTGAGTGCCTGGGCCAGGGAGGCATCGATATCGATGGCCAGGCGCGCGCCGTGGAAGTTCTGCACCGACGGCCGCGGACGGTCGACGGGCAGTTCCAGCAGCGGTTGCTCGCCGGCCAGTTGCTGGCGCCAGTAGCCGAGCTGGCGTTCCTGCTCGCCGGCTTCCATCCAGTCACGCTGCCACAACGCGTAGTCGGCGTACTGGATCGGCAGCTCGGCCAGGGTCACTGGCGAGCCCTGGCGCAAGCCTTGGTAAAGACGGATCAGTTCGTCCACCAAAATTGGCGTGGACCAGCCATCGGAGACGATATGGTGCACGGTGAGGATCAGCACATGCTCTTCAGGCCCCAGCACCAGCAGCCTGACTCGCAGCAGAGGGCCCTGTTGCAGGTCGAAGGGTTGCTGCACCTCGGCCTCCACCCGCGCGCGGATGGCCGCTTCCAGGCTGGCCGGATCGGCAACCGCCAACGGCTCCACCGCCAATGCCAGCGGCATCGACGGATGGACGATCTGCACCGCGCCGTCACCCTCCTGGCGGAAAGTGGTGCGCAGGGTCTCGTGGCGCGCCACCAGGCTGTCGAAGCTGCGCTGCAATGCTTCGATGTCCAGCGCGCCCTTGAGCCGCAGCGCCGCCGGAATGTTATAGGCGGCGCTGTGCGGATCGAGCTGCCAGAGGAACCACTGGCGCTGCTGTGCGTATGAAAGCGCTGCCCCGTCCGCAGATTCCCTTCTGAAGATCGGGGTGACCCCGTAGAGGTTGACACCCTGGCGCTTGAGCAAGGCTGCCAATGCCTTGCGCTCCCTGGTGGACAGCGACTTTACGGAGTCGAGCAGCTCTTGCACTTTGAATGTCTCCCGCTAAGCGATCAGATTATCTATTTCCTGTGCAGTAAGACGTTTCAAGGCCTCCAGGGATTTAGTCAGTTCGTCATGGGCGTTGGCGACCTGCCCCGACTTGCGTTCGACCACCTGGCTGAAATCGCCCAGGGTGGCCTGCTCGAACAGCTCGTTCAGGCTCAGATCGACGCCCAGTTGCTCACGCACCCGGCCGATCACCTGGACGATCAGCAGCGAGTGCCCGCCGAGGTCGAAGAAGTTGTCCTGCAGGCCCACTCGCTCGACGTGCAGCACCTCGGCCCAGATCGCCGCCAGCTTGCGCTCCAGCTCCGTGACCGGCGCTACATGGGCTGGCTGCAGTTGGCTGGCGTCCGGCAGCGGCAGGGCCTTGCGGTCCAGCTTGCCGTTGGGGGTCTGGGGCATGCGCGCCAGGCCCACCAGGTGGCTCGGCACCATGTAGTCCGGCAGGCCGGCCTTCAGGTGCGCGCGCAGCTCGCCGCGCAGCGCTTCCACGCCTTGCTGCGCGTCGTGCAGCACCAGGTAGGCCGCCAATTGCTTGCCGGCCGGGCCGTCGATATCGATCACCGCGGCCTCGCGGATCGCCGGGTGCAGCAGCAGGCGCTCCTCGATTTCGCCCAGCTCGATACGGAAGCCACGGATCTTCACCTGATGGTCCAGGCGCCCGACATACTCGATCACGCCGTCGTCGCGGTAGCGGACCAGGTCACCGGTGCGGTACAGGCGCGCGCCCGGCTCGCTGGCGAACGGATCCGGCACGAAGCGTTCGGCGGTCAGGCCCGGACGGTTGTGGTAACCGCGCGCCAGGCCATCGCCGCCGATCAGCAGCTCGCCGCGCGCACCTTGCGGCAACACCTCCAGCTCGGCGCCGAGCACATGCAGGCGGGTGTTGGCCAGCGGACGGCCCAGCCACACGTCGTCGCTGGCGGTCAGGTAGTGGCAGGCCGACCAGATGGTGGTCTCGGTCGGGCCGTAGACGTTCCACACATGCCCGGCCTGGGCAATCAGGCGCTGGGCCAGCTCGGCGCTCAGCGCCTCGCCGCCACACAACACCTTCTTGCCGGCGAAGGCCCCGGGCGCCGCGGCATCCAGCAGCATGCGCCAGGTCGATGGCGTGGCCTGGACGACGCTGACCGCCTGGGCCTGGATCACCACCAGCAAGGCCTGCGGGTCCTTGTTCACCTGCTCGCCCAGCAGCACCACGCGGGCGCCGCGCAGCAACGGCAGGTACAGCTCAAGGCCGGCAATGTCGAACGACAGCGAGGTCAGCGACAGCACCTTGTCCGAGGCATCGATGCCCGGCTGGCGCGCCATGCTGCACAGGAAGTTGACCAGCGCGTCGTGGCGGATGGTCACGCCCTTGGGCTTGCCGGTGGAGCCGGAGGTATAGATCACGTAGGCGAGGTTGTCCGGCAGTGCCAGCTGGAGCGGGTTGTCCTCGCCGTGCTCGGCCGGCAGCGGCCGGTCCAGGCACAGGCTGTGCACCTGCGGCGGAATCGGCAGGCGCTGCAGCAGGCCGGACTGGGTCAGCAGCAGCGCGATGCCGCTGTCCTCCATCATGTAGGCCAGGCGGTCCTCGGGGAACTGCGGGTCCAGCGGCACGTAGGCGCCACCGGCCTTGAGCACCGCCAGCAGGCCGACCAACATGTCCAGGCTGCGCTCCACGGCAATCCCCACCAGCACATCGGGGCCGACGCCCAGGCTGCGCAGGTGATGGGCCAGGGCGTTGGCGCGACGGTTCAGTTGCTCGTAGCTCAGCGACTGCTTGCCCAGCACCGCGGCGATGGCCTGCGGCGTACGCGCGGCTTGCGCCTCGATCAGCTGCTGGACGGTCTGCCCGCGTGGGTAGTCGGCGGCGCTGTCGTTCCAGGCGTTCAGGGTGCGCTCGCGCTCCTCGCGGCTCAGCAACGGCAGTTCGGCAACCCGCTGCCCGGCGTCCTGGCAGATGCCCTGCAGCAGGTTGCGCCAGTGCTCGGCCATGCGCGCCACGCTGGCGGCCTCGAACAGGCTGGTGGCGTAGGTCAGGGTCGCGCTCAGGCCGCCTTCGTGCTCGGCAGTGTCCAGGGTCAGGTCGAACTGCGCGGTCTGCTTGTCCGAGACCAGCCCCTGCAGGCTGAGGCCCGCCAGTTCGCGGGACTCGCCCAGCACCTGGGTCTGGTGGTTGAACATCACCTGGAACAGCGGGCTGTGGCCCAGGCTGCGCTCCGGCTGCAGGGCCTCGACCAGTTGCTCGAAGGGCAGCTCCTGGTGCGCCTGGGCACCCAGGGCGGTGTGCTTGACCTGTTGCAGCAATTCGTCGAAGCGCAGTTGCGGCTGGAAGCGGGCATCCAGCACCAGGGTGTTGACGAAGAAGCCGATCAGCCCTTCGGTCTCGGCCCGGGTGCGGTTGGCCACCGGCACGCCGACGCGGATGTCGGCCTGACCGGAATGGCGATGCAGCAAGGCCTGGAACGAAGCCAGCAGGAGCATGAACAGGGTCACGTCCTGTTGCCCGGCCAGTGCCTTGAGCTGGGCGACCAGGCCCGGCTCCAGGCTCACCTGCAGGCGAGCACCGTCGTATTGCTGCACGGCGGGGCGTGGGCGGTCGGTGGCCAGTTCGAGGATCGGCTGGGTGCTGCCCAGGCGCGCTTGCCAGTAGTCCAGCTGGCGCTGTTGCTCGCCGGCCTCCATCCACTGGCGCTGCCAGGCGGCGTAGTCGGCGTACTGGAACGCCAGGGCCGGCAGCTGCGGAGCCTTACCCTGCAGATGGCTTTCATAGCCGCGCACCAGTTCGTCGACCATGATCGGCATCGACCAGCCGTCAGCGACGATGTGGTGCAGGGTCAGCACCAGTACGTGTTCGTCGGCGGCCAGGCGCAGCAGGCGGGCGCGCAGCAGCGGGCCGTGCTGGAGGTTGAACGGTTCGCGCACCTGGGCCTCGACCCAGGCATGCAGCGCCGGTTCATCCAGGGCAGCCGAAACGACCTGCAGCGGAACATCGAGCGTCGGGTGCACCACCTGCTGGGCACTGTCGCCCTGCTGCTTGAAGGTAGTACGCAGGGTTTCGTGACGGGCGATCAGCGCGGCGAAGCTGCTGCGCAGGGCCTCGATGTTCAGCTCGCCCTTCAGGCGCAGGGCCGAAGGGATGTTGTAGGCGGCGCTTTCAGGCTCCAGCTGCCAGAGGAACCACTGGCGTTGTTGGGCGTAGGACAGCGGCAGCGGCTGGTTGCGGTCCACGGCAGTGAATGCCGGCGCCTGGCTGGCCGAGCCTTGGCCGGCGGCCTGGGCGAAGGCCAGAAGGTCGGCGGACTCGAACAGGCTGCGCAGCGGGACTTCCAGTGCCAGGCGCTGGCGGATGCGCGAGGTCACCTGGGTGGCCAGCAGCGAATGACCGCCGAGCTCGAAGAAGTTGTCGTGCAGGCCAACCTGCTCGACCTTCAGCACTTCGCTCCAGATTGCGGCCAGTTGTTGCTCCAGCGCCGTACGCGGAGCCACGTAGCCCTGTTGCAGCTGGCTGGCATCCGGTTTCGGCAGGGCCTTGCGGTCCAGCTTGCCGTTGGCCGTCAGCGGCCACTGCTCCAGCACCAGGAAGTGGGTCGGGACCATGTAGTCCGGCAGGTTCGCTTTCAGGTGCTGTTTCAGCGTGTCACGCAGCGCTGCATGGTCTGCATTTTCGTCCTGGGCGATCAGATAAGCGGCCAGTTGCTTGCCCCCTGCCCCGTCGATATCCAGCACCAGCACTTCGCGCACGGCGGCGTGCTCTTGCAGGCGTGCCTCGATCTCGCCCAGTTCGATACGGAAGCCACGGATCTTCACCTGGTGGTCGATCCGACCTACGTACTCGATCACCTCCTGGCCGCGATAACGCGCCAGGTCGCCGGTGCGGTACAGGCGTCCGCCCTCGCTGGAGAACGGATCCGGCACAAAGCGTTCGGCGGTCAGCGAAGCACGGTTGTGGTAACCACGCGCCAGGCCGGCATGACCGACGTGCAGCTCGCCCGTGCAGCCCTTGGCCACCGGATTGAAATCGGCATCCAGTACATACATCGACAGGTCCGGGATCGCCGCACCGATCGGGCTGCCCGGCTGCTGCGTGTCGGCAAAGCGGATCGGCCGGTAGGTCACGTGGACCGTGGTCTCAGTGATGCCGTACATGTTGATCAGGTTGTCGCAGTCCTCGCCGAAGCGCTCGAACCACGGTTGCAGCGCGGCCACATCCAGGGCTTCGCCACCGAAGATCACATAGCGCAGTGCCAGATCATCAGCACTGTCACAGGCCACCCGCATCAGCGGCTTGAACGCCGACGGGGTCTGGTTCAATACGGTCACGCCCTGCTCCACCAGCAGTTGGTGGAAGTCTTCCGGCGAACGGGTGGTTTCACGCGGCACGATCACCAAGCGACCACCGTGCAGCAGCGCACCGAAGATCTCCCATACAGAGAAGTCGAACGCGTAGGAGTGGAACAGCGTCCACACATCCTGCGGGCCGAAGCCGAACCAGGCGTCGGTGGCCTTGAACAGACGCAGCAGGTTATGGTGCGGCAGCAGCGTACCTTTCGGCTTGCCGGTGGAACCCGAGGTATAGATCACATAGGCCAGGTTGTCCGGCTGTGTCAGGTGCTCGGGGTTTTCATCGCTGTAACCGGCCAGGTCATCTTCCAGCTTCAGGCTATGCACCTGCGCCGGCACGGGCAGCTCGGCCAGCAGATGATCTTGAGTCAGCAGCAAGGCGATGCCGCTGTCTTCCATCATGTAGCTCAGGCGCTCCTGCGGATATTCCGGATCCAGCGGTACATAGGCGCCACCGGCCTTGAGGATCGCCAGCAGGCCAACGATCATCTCGAACCCGCGCTCCACGGCGATGCCCACCAGCACGTCGGGCCCCACCCCCTGCTCGCGCAGCTTGTGCGCCAGGCGGTTGGCGCGACGGTTGAGCTGGTCGTAGCTCAGCGATTGCCCGGCGAAAGTCACGGCGATTGCTTCAGGCGTACGCGATGCCTGCGCCTCGATCAGCTCATGGGCACACGCCGTGCTCGGATAGCTGGCCACCACCTGCTGGTCTTCCACCGGCAGGCTAATTCCACCGAGTGCGCGCTCACCGTCAGCCGCCAACTGCACAAGCAAGTGCTGGAAGTGCCCCGCCAACTGGTCGATGGCCTGTTCGCTGAAGCACTGGCGATCGAAGCTGAAGCTTGCCTCCAGGCGCTCACCTACTTGCACCACCAAGGTCAGCGGGTAGTTGGTCTGCTCCTGGTTGAGCACCTCGCCGAACTGCAGCCCCTGCGGCGCGCCCTGTTGCAGCGCCTCGGCGACCGGGTAGTTCTCGAAGACCAGAATATTGTCGAACAGCGCCTCGCCGCTCCAGCCGGCCCAGCGCTGGATCTCGTACAGCGGCGTGTGTTCGTGTTCGCGCAAGGCCAGGTTCAACGCCTGGACCTGCTGCACCCAGTCGCCCACGGTCTGTTCCGGGCGCGGGCTGGCGACCACCGGCAAGGTGTTGATGAACAGCCCCAGTTGCTCCTCGACACCCGGCAACTCGGCCGGGCGTCCGGCCACGGTGGCACCGAAGGTCACGCTGGCCTGGCCGGTGTAGCGCTGCAACAGCAGCACCCAGGCGGCCTGGACCAGGGTGTTGAGGGTAACGCGCTGGTCCCGGGCGAAGTCCGCCAGTTGCCGGGTCTGCTGCGCCTCGAAACGCAGCGCCAGGGCGCCATGGCCCTGCCCCAGTGCCGAGGACTTGAATGCCTGGACCAACCGGGTCGGCTCTTGCAGCTCGGCCACCTGCCCACGCCAGAAGGTTTCGCTGGCCTGCTGGTCCTGGCCTTGCAGCCACTCGATATAGTCGCGGTAACGGCTGGTCTTGGCGCCCGGCGTCACACCACTGTAGCGCTGCAGCACTTCGCCCAGCAGGCGCGAGCTGCTCCAGCCATCCATCAGAATGTGATGGCTGGTGTAGATCAGGTGATGACTGTCATCACCCGTGCGGATCAGCGTCAGGCGCAGCAGCGGGCCGCTGGCCAGGTCGAAACCGGACTGGCGCTCGGCCTGGGCCACGGCATCCGGATCCTGGGGCGGGTCGAGTTCGACGAAAGGCACCTGTACCTGACGGCGCACCACCTGCACCGGCGCCGGCAGATCCTGCGGGAAGCAGCTGCGCAGCACTTCGTGGTTGTCCACCACCGCCTGCCAGGCCGTCCGGAAACGCGCCATGTCCAACCCGCGCACATCCACGCGCAGCTGGTTGATGTAGTTGCCCGCCGCCTGCTCGTAGAGGCTGTGGAACAGCATGCCCTGCTGCATCGGCGACAGCGGATAGAGGTCCTCGATCTCCCCGGCCGCCAGCGGCAGGCCGTCCAGTTGCGCCTGGGTCAGCTCGGCCAGCGGGAAGTCCGACGGCGTGACGCCCTGGTGCGGCGCCTGGGCGCAGTGCTCGACCAGTTCGGCCAGCACCTGCTCATAGCGGTGCGCCAGGGCCTCGATGGTCTCGGGACGGAATACCTCGCGGCTAAAGCTCCAGTCCAGCGCCAGCTCGCCCTGGTAGACCTGCCCGGTGATGCCGAGCCAGTTGCCCAGCGGGCTGTCCAGGTCCTGGGTGGCGCCGCTGCCCTCGCTGGCCGGGGTGAACAGGGCGCCCTCGGCCTCGGCGAAGCTGCCGTCGAACTGGCCCAGGTAGTTGAAGGTCACCCGTGGCTGTGGCAATGCCGCCAGGCGTTCGCGCAGGACGGGCTCGCCGAGGTAGCGCAGCACGCCGTAGCCGATGCCTTTGTTCGGCACCGCGCGCAACTGCTCCTTGATCGCGCACAGTCCCGCGCCCAGCGCCCGGGCGGGCGTCAGGCGTACCGGGAACAGGCTGCTGAACCAGCCCAGGGTGCGGCTGAGGTCCAGTTCCGGGAACAGGTCCTCGCGGCCATGGCCTTCGAGCTGGATCAGGATCGACTCCTCTTGAGTCCAATCGCACAATACCCGCGCCAGGGCCGCCAGCAGCAGATCGTTGACCTGGGTGCGGTAGGCAGCGGGCGCCACCTGCAGTAGTTTGCGGGTCAGCGCGGTGTCCAGGCGCGACGCGGCATGGGCGATGTGACGGTTGGTCTGGGCGCCCGCCGGATTGTCCCGGGGCAATTCATCGCCAGCAGCTGCGAGGCCGTCCAGCCAGTAATCGGCTTCGGCCAGCAGTTCGGGGCTGCGGGCATAGGCGCCAAGGCGCTCGGCCCAGGCCTTGAGCGAACTGCTCTTGGCCGCCAGCGTCAGCGGCTTGCCTGCGGCCAGGGCCGTGTAGGCCAGTTGCAGGTCTTCCAGCAGCACCCGCCAGGACACCCCGTCGACCACCAGGTGGTGGATCACCAGCAGCAAACGCTGCTGGCCTTCGGGCAGGTCGACCAGCAACGCCCGCAGCAGCGGCCCCTTGGCCAGGTCGAGGCTGCGCTGGGCCTGCTCGGCCAGGGCCGGCAGCTCGGCCACATCATTCAACGCGCGAACCCAAAGCATGCCCTCGGCCTTGCCGGCCTGGAACTCGGCCTGCCAGGTATCGCGCCGGGTGAAGCGCAGGCGCAGGGCGTCGTGCTGGTCGACCAAAGCCTGCAGCGCGCCCGTCAGGCAGTCGGCGCGCAGCGCCTGGGTCGGCTTGAGCAGCAGCGCCTGGTTCCAGTGCTGGCGCTCGGGAATATCGGTTTCGAAGAAACGCGCCTGGATCGGCAGCAACGCCAGCGTGCCACTGACCTGCTCGAGCGCCGCGGCCTTTTTCTCGATGCGCTTGGCCACCGCCGCCAGCTGGCCGATGGTCTGTTTCTCGAACAATTGCTTGGGGCTGAGCTTGATGCCCTGGCGCTTGGCCCGGGCGATGATCTGCAGGCTGAGGATCGAGTCGCCGCCCAGCTCGAAGAAGTTGTCGGTGCTGCCGACCTGGTCGAGCTTGAGCACCTCGGCCCAGATCCCCGCCAGGGCCTGCTCGATCTCGCCGACCGGCGCGGTGTACTGGCGCCGGGCGACACCCGGTGCCGGCAGGGCGCGCTTGTCGAGCTTGCCGTTGGCGGTCAGCGGCAGGCGCTCCAGGACCAGGATCTGCGCCGGCACCATGTAGTCCGGCAGGCGGTCCTGCAATTGCTGGCGCAAGGCTTCACCCTGCAGCCCCTGCCCCACGCACCAGCCCACCAGTTGCAGGCGGCTGTCGTCACCGTCCACCGGCTGGGCCAGGACCACCGCTTCGGCGACCCCGTCCAGCCCCAGCAGCACCCGCGCCACTTCGGCCGGTTCAACGCGATAACCGCGCACCTTGACCTGGTCGTCGGCGCGGCCGATGAATTCCACCTGGCCCGAACGGTTGCGCCGCACGCGGTCGCCGCTGCGGTACAGGCGCTGACCTGGCCGCGTCGGGTCCGGCACGAAGCGTTCGGCGGTCAGGCCCGGCTGGCCGAGGTACCCCTGGGCCACGCTGGCACCGCCGATATACAGCTCGCCCGCGACCTGGTCGGCCACCGGGTTGAGCACATCGTCGAGCAGCAGCACATGGGCGCCCGGCAGCGCCGTGCCCACCGGCACGGCGCGGGCCTCGGCGGCCAGGGTCGAGACCTCGTGGGTCAGCACGCCGACCGTGGTCTCGCTCGGGCCATAGTGGTTGATCAGGCGGCAGCCCGGCTTGAGCCGGCGCACCTGCTCCACCAGGGCGGGCGTGCAGGCCTCGCCACCGACGATCAGCGCCTGTTCGGGCAGCACATCGGCGGGCGTGCCGGCCTGCAGCAGCGCCGCCAGGTGGCCAGGGACGATTTTCAGCACGCCGACCCGGTGTTCGGCCATGTAGCGAGCGAAGGCGTCCGGGTCGAAGCCCAGCGCCTCGGGCAGCACGTGCAGCAAGCGCCCGCCGCACAGGGCGCCGAACAGCACGGTGTGGCCCAGGTCGGCGGCGATGGTCGAGACCAGCGCCATGCTCGCCTCCGGCGCCGGCGCCAAGCGTTCGAGCAGGCCGGCGACGTAGCTGGCCAGGGCGCCATGGCTGACCAGCACGCCCTTGGGCTGGCCGGTGGAGCCGGAAGTGTGGATCACATAGGCCGGCGATTCGGCCCACAGCGTGATGGCTGGCGCGCTGGCTGGCAGGTGCTGCCATTGTTCGGGCACATAGGCCAAGCACAGGCGATCGGCGGCGGCCAGGCTGGTCAGTCGCGCATCGCCGGCGGCGCACAACAGTACCTTGGCCTGCGCCGCGTCGAGCATCTGCCGCAGGCGCGCCTCAGGCGCCTTGGTGTCCAGCGGCATGTACACGGCGCCGGCCTTGAGAATGCCGAGCATGCCGGTCAGCCAGTCCAGCGAACGCTCCATCAGCACCGCGACCGGCTGGCCGCGGGTCACGCCCTGGCGTTGCAGGTGATGGGCCAGGCGGTTGGCGGCCTGATCGAGGGCATCGAAGCTCAGGCTGTGCTCCAGGCTGCGGGCGGCGAGCGCCTCGGGCTGCCGTTGCACCTGCTGCTGCCACTGCTCCAGCACCAGTGCCGGCGCCTCGCGCTCCGGCGCCTGCCCGACACGCAGCGGCGCGGCCAGGCGATGCAGCGGCAGTTGCGGCGCGTCGAGCAACTGGCCCAGCAGCTCGATGAACGCCGGAATGAACGCCTCCACCGTGGAACGCTGGTAGAGGTCGCTGGCGAAGGTCATCTCGCCATGGATCAGCTGGCCGTCGTCGGTGATATCCAGCGCCAGGTCGAAGTGGGTGCCGACCTTGTCCAGCGGGTACTCGGCGACGCTCAGACCCGGCAGGGCCAGCGAGCGCTGGCGTTGCATGCCGACGTTCTGGTTGAACTTGACCTGGAACAGCGGGTTGTGGCCCAGGTTGCGCTCCGGCACCAGCGCGTCCACCAGTTGCTCGAACGGCAGTTCCTGGTGCGCCTGGGCACCGAGCACCGCTTCGCGCACCTGGGCCAGCAGGTCGTCGAAGCTCAGGCGCTCGTCCACCTGGCAGCGCAGCACCTGGGTGTTGACGAAGAAGCCGATCAGCCCCTCGACCTCGGCGCGGCCGCGGTTGGCGTTGGGCACGCCGATGCGGATATCGCGCTGCCCGGCCTGGCGCGAGAGGAACAGCGAGAAGCCCGCCAGCACCAGCATGAACAGGGTCATGCCCTGGGCGCGGGCGTAGCCGCCCAGGCGTCGGGAAAGCTCGGCACCGAAGTCGAAGCCCAGGGTCTGGCCGTCGAAGCTCTGGGTCAACGGGCGGGCAAAATCAGCGGCCACTTCGAGCAGCGGCTGCTCCTGGCCCAACTGCTGGCACCAGTAGTCGAGCTGGCGCTCGCCCTCCCCGGCCTCCAGCCAGCTGCGCTGCCAGATCGCATAGTCGGCGTACTGCACCTCCAGCGCCGGCAGCTGCGGCGCCTGGCCCTGGCTGAAGGCCTGGTAGCTGTGCACGAACTCCTTGACCATCACATCCATCGACCAGCCGTCGGAGACGATGTGATGCATGCTCACCAGCAGCACGTAGTCTTCAGCCGCCAGCCGGTACAGGCTGGCGCGCAGCAGCGGCCCGTGCAGCAGGTCGAAGGGTTGGTGGCTGGCCTCGCGCACCTGCGCGGCCAGCTCGGCCTCGCGCCGCTCACTGGCGACCTGGGTGAGATCGACCTGCTCCAGCGGCACGACCTGGGTTTCGAGGATCACCTGGCGCGGCTGTTCGCCATCGACCTGGAACACCGTGCGCAGCGCCTCATGGCGTGCCACCAGGTGCTCGAACGAGCGCTGCAGGGCCGCCACGTCGAGCCGGCCGCTCAGGCGCAGGCCGGCCGCCATGTTGTAGGCCGCGCTGTGCGGTTCCAGCTGCCAGAGGAACAGCAGGCGCTGCTGGGCGAAGGACAGGGGGATGCTGGCGAAGTCGTGACGCGACTCGACCACCGGCAACAGGCTGAAGTCCTTGCCGTCCTCGCGCAGCTTGGCGAGGAACTGCCGGCGCTGCTCCAGGGACAGGCTGACGAACCGTTTCGCAATGCGTACCGCCATGTTGCCACTCATGCCTCAACCCCTTCCAACGAACTCATGAACGCATCCATATCCGACCAATCGTCATCCTTCTCGCCACCCTCCAGGCGGCCCAGCTCGGCGGCCAGGTCGCCCAGCGCCGGGTGTTCGAACAAGCTGCGCAACGGCAGCACCAGGCCCAGCTGGTCCTTGATCCGCGCCAGCACCTGGGCGGCCAGCAACGAGTGCCCGCCCAGCTCGAAGAAGTGATCGTCCAGGCCGACCTTGGCCACACCCAGCACCTGCATCCAGATCTGCGCCAGCTGCTGCTCGGTGGCGCTCTGCGGCGCCCGATACTCAGCCTGCAACGCGCTCGGGTCCGGTACCGGCAGGGCCTTGCGGTCCAGCTTGCCGCTGGGCGTCAGGGGCAGGCGCGGCAACAGCAGCAGGTGGCCGGGCACCATGTATTCGGGCAGGCGGGCCTTGAGCAGGCTGCGCACCTGCTGGCGGAAACGCGCCTGTTCGGCGGCATCCTGTTCGGCGGCGTCGGGCACCACATAGGCGACCAGTTGCAGGCCACCGGTCATCGGCAGGGCCAGCACCACCGCCTCACGCACGCCCGGGCACTGCTGCAGGCGCGCCTCGATCTCGCCAAGCTCGATGCGGAAGCCCCGCACCTTGACCTGGTGATCGACACGGCCGATGTACTCGATGGCGCCGTCGGCGCCCAGGCGCGCGCGGTCGCCGGTGCGGTACAGGCGCTCGCCATGGGCGAACGGGTCGGCGACGAAGCGCTGGGCGCTGAGCGCCGGCTGGCCGTGATAGCCACGGGCCAGGCCCGGGCCGCCGATGTACAGCTCGCCCACTGCGCCCTGCGGCAGCAGTTCGAGGTCATCGTCGAGGATGTACAGCCGGCGCTGCGCCAAGCCCTGGCCGATGGGGATGCCGCGCCAGGACACCGCCTCGTGGCCGAGCCCGGTGCAGTCATGGATGGTCGAGACCACCGTGGCCTCGGTCGGGCCATAGGTATTGAGCAGGCGCACATGGCCCAGCCCGGCCAGTTTCCACAGGCGCAACCCGTCCACCGCCATCGCCTCGCCGCCGACGTGGATCTGGCGCAACGCGCCGTAGTTGGCCGGCGGACGCGCCGCGAAGTCCTGTACCAGCCAGTACCAGTACGCGGCCGGCAGGTCGGCCAGGGTCACGCCGTGGCTGACCAGCACCTCGTGCAGGGCGGCGCTGTCCCACAGCCGGGTATCGCGCAGCACCACGCAGGCACCGTGGCACAGCGGCGGGAAGAACTGCTCGACGAAGCCGTCGAAGCTGCTGGTGGCGAACTGCAGGACACGGTCGCCTTCGCGCAGGTCGCTGTAGTCGATGGCGCGGGCGATGAACTCGCTCAGGGCGCCGTGGCTGATGGCCACGCCCTTGGGCCGGCCGGTGGAGCCGGAGGTGTAGATCACATAGGCCAGGTTGTCGTGCGTGACGGTAAGCGCCAGGTCGTCCGCCGGTACGTCGTCCAGCGCCAGCTGGTCCAGGCACAGGCAGCGCAGCCCATCCTGCGCCGGCAGGCCGGGCAACTGGGCGGTGGTGGTCAGCAGCCATTGCAGGCCGCTGTCCTCGAAGACATGGCCCAGGCGTTCGGCCGGAGCCTGCAGGTCCAGCGGCACATAGGCGCCACCGGCCTTGAGCACGGCGAGCAGGGCCACGGCCAGGTCCAGCGAGCGGTCCAGGGCCACGCCCACCAGCACATCGGGGCCGACGCCCTGGTGGCGCAGGTGGAGGGCCAGGCGATTGCTGCGGGCGTTGAGTTCGGCGTAACTCATCGACGGCGCCGCAGCGCCGTCGGCCAGGATCAGCGCCAGCGCCTCGCCGCTGCGGGCGGCCTGGGCTTCGAACAGGCGCTGCACCGGCACCCGCGGCGACATTTCGGACACCGGGCACAGCAGCGCCTGGCGCTCGGCCTCGGCCAACAGCGGCAACTCGCCCAGGCGCTGGCGCGGCGCCTGGCAGACCGCGCGCAGCAGGTTGCGCCAGTGCCCGGCCAGGGCGGCGATGGTGGTTTCGTCGAAGAGATCGGTGGCATAGGTGAAGGCGGCGAACAATTGCTCGCCCTCTTCCCGCGTATCGAGCATCAGGTCGCTGGTGGCGGCATGCTGGCGATGGCTGCCGGCCAACTGCTCGGCGCTCAGGTAGCCCACGCGCAGACCGCAGTCCAGACGCACGTCATTGAGGTCGGTAACCAGCGGCTGGTGGTTGAACATCACCTGGAACAGTGGCGTATGGCTCTGGCTGCGCTGGGGCTGCAGGGCCTCGATCAGCGCGTCGAACGGCAGGTCCTGGTGCGCCTGGGCACCGACCGAGGCCTGGTGCAGGCTGCGCAGCAGGTCGCTGAAAGGCGTCTGCGCGGTGAACTGGCTGCGCAGCACCTGGGTATTGACGAAGAAGCCGACCAGCCCTTCGGTTTCGCTGCGGTTGCGGTTGGCGATCAGGCCGCCGACACGAATGTCGGTCTGGCCGCTGTAGCGGTACAGCAGGGTCTTGAACACCGCCAGCAGCACCGTGGACAGGGTCACGCCGTGCTGCTGGGCCAGCTGCTTCAGGTCCTCGCGCAGGTCCGCGTCGAGCGTCAGCTCCAGGCGCTCGCCGAGGTGGCTGGGCTGGGCCGGGTATGGCCGGTCGGTCGGCAGCTCAAGCAACGGGTGCTCGTCACCCAGCTGCTCGCGCCAGTAGTCCAGCTGGCGCGAGCGCTCGCCGGCCTCCAGCCAACTGCGCTGCCACAGCGCATAGTCGCGGTAGTGCACCTTGAGCTCCGCCAGCTGCGGCTCGCGCCCCGCCACCAGGGCGTCGTAGCTGCGCATGAACTCGTCGATCAGGATGTTCATCGACCAGCCGTCGGCGATGATGTGGTGCAGGGTCAGCAGCAGCACGTGCTCCTGAGGCGCCAGGCGCAACAGGGCGATGCCGAACAGCGGCCCGCCTTCGAGGTCGAAGGCCTGGGTGGCCTGGGCCGCCATCTGCTGGTGCGCGCGCTCCCAGCGCGTGGTTTCAGGCAGGTCGGCCAGGTCGAACAGCTGGATGCTCACCGGCGCCGGTTCCGCCACCTGCTGCAACGCCCGCTCGCCGTCCTGGGCGAAGGTGGTACGCAGGCATTCGTGGCGGGCGACCAGCAGGCTGAACGCCCGCTCCAGCGCCTCGACCTGCAGCTCGCCGTCGAGGCGCACGGCCATCGGCAGGTTGTAGGCGGCGCTGTGGGGTTCCAACTGCCAGAGGAACCACATGCGCTGCTGGGCGTAGGACAGGCCGTCGCGCTCGCTCAGGCCGACACAGGACGACATGGGCAGCTGCGCGAAATCAATGCCCTCGCGTCGCATCCCTTCGAGGAACAAGCGGCGCTTGTCCAAGGGCAACTCGATGAAACGGCGGGAAAGTTTCTGGGCGTCTGCGGCATTCATGTGTGAGGTCCTTGCTGGTCGGCGGCGCGACCGGAAGGTCCGGGCGCATCAACAAGAACGAATGGGCGCAGGGATGATTTAGCGGCAGGCGTTCTACGCTGGCGCCCCGGGGGCGCTGCGCGCCCCTTTCGCGACGCAAGGCCGCTCCCACAAGAATTCGCGCCGGCCTGCCGGAACACGAAAGGGCTGCGCAGCAGCCCTGGGGATCGGCAAATCAGGCCTGGTCCAGCGAATGCCCCTCGGCCATTGCCACGATCACCTTGCGCGGGCCTTCGAACGGCGCGCGGGCATGGGCGGCGAGCATGTTGTCGAGCATCATCACGTCGCCCTCCTGCCAGGGGAAGCTGATCTTGCAGTCCTCCAGCACCTGGCGGATCTCGTCGAGCACCTCGTCCTCGATGGGCGAACCGTCACCGTAGTAGACGTTGCGCGGCAGGTCTTCCTCGTCGACGATGTCCAGCAGGCTCTCGCGCACGTCGGCCGGCAGGTTGGAGATGTGGAACAGGTGCGCCTGGTTGAACCAGACCATGTCGCCGGTCACCGGGTGCCGGGCCACCGCCTGGCACACCTGGCGGGTACGCAGCTCGCCGTCATCCTTCCACTCGCAGGTGATGCCATGGGCCCTGCAGTAGGCCTCGACCTCCTCCTGGTCCTCGGTGTTGAACACCTGCTCCCAGGACACGTCCAGGCCGTTGCCGAAGTTGCGCACGTACATCAGGCCCTTGCTGACGAAGCGCTCGCGGATATGCGCCGGCACGCGACGATAGACCTCGCGACTGTCGGCGATCGGCGTCTCGCCACCACTGCGGGCGGCAATCATGCTGTAGAACCAGATCTTCATCGGCCAGTCGCGGGAGTAGGCCTGCTCGTTGTGCAGCGGAATATGCTGGTGCGCCGGGTACTCGGTGGAGGTGTAGACCCCCTGGGTAACGTTGGTACGCGGTGTCGAGCCGAACTCGTAGTTGAGCAACGGATGACCGAAGCTGGCGGCGAACTGACGGAACTGCTCGGCGCCCTCCAGGCGGAATCCACGAAACAGGATGCCACCGTCGCGCGGCAGGTGTTCATCCACCAGCGCCTTGAGCTCGTCGAACACCTCCAACAGGTGGGTGTCGTCGTCACCCGCCTCCACCAGCAACGGCAAACGTCCCTGCTCCGGCAATAGCGGACGCACTGTAAATCCCACAGCAACACCCATGACGGGCCTCCTGTACACATTCGATGAAAGGGACCGGCGGCCCGTGGGCACGCTCGCGTCCGGTGATAGGAGGACGTTTCGAAGCGCGGGCAAATTAGTCGACCGCGCCCACACCCCGCAGGACGCCCTGGAAACACTTGCTTGCAATTGGCTCATCAGGTTTTGCCCTGCTCATGCGTCTCTTTCTGATACGGCCGGGCTTTTGCCCCTGAACTTCGCCAATGACACTGCGTACCCCATGTCGAAAAAGTCACGCTCGAAAATCTGGTTCCTCGTGCACAGCTGGCTGGCCCTGCCCATCTGGTTCTTCGTGCTGATCGTCTGCGTCACCGGCACCCTGGCGGTGATCAGCCGCGAGATCGTCTGGCTGGCCAATCCGGAAACCCGCGCCAACCCGCCTTCGGACGAGGCCCGGCGGCTTAACTACGACGAACTGCTGGTGGCCATGCAGCGCGATCAGCCCGGTATCGCCGTGGCCAGCCTGATGACCCTGAGCGAAGCGCACTTCGCCATGCTGTCGGACGTCACCTACCCCGACGGTCGCACGGTACGGGTCTACGTCAACCCCTACACCGGGCATATCCAGGGCGTCACCCCGTCGTTCAACTTCGAGGAGTTCACCCGTGCCCTGCACGGCTGGTGGCTGGTGCCGCATACCAACGGCTACAGCTGGGGCTGGTACCTGGTGTCGCTGCTCGGCCTGCCGATGCTGGCCTCGCTGGTCACCGGGCTGGTGATCTACAAGCGGTTCTGGAAAGGTTTCTTCAAGCCGACCCTGCGCTTCAACCAGGGCGCGCGGATCTTCTGGGGCGATTTTCACCGCCTGAGCGGTATCTGGTCGATCTGGTTCATCGCGGTGATCTCCATCACCGGCGTCTGGTTCCTGATCAAGGCCTTGCTCGCCGACAACCACATATCGATCTCCAGCGAGCCGATCGTGCCGGTGATCGCCCGGGAAAAGGTGCCACTGACCGCCGACGGCAGCCCGACGCCGATGATCAGCCCGGACGAGGCCGTGCGCATCACCCAGCGCGAGATCCCCGGCTTCGACGTCGACTATGTCGGTTTCCCCAGCAATGCCTACGCCCACCTGAGCATCGGCGGCATCAGCTGGTATCCGCTGATGTACCAGAAGGCCGAGATCAACCCCTACACCGGCGAGGTGGACGCCACGCGCCTGCTCGCCGACCGCAAGCCCCTGGAGTTCGTCACCGAGTCCATGCGCCCGCTGCATACCGGCGACTTCGGCGGCCTGCCGGTCAAGCTGATCTGGTTCTTCTTCGGCCTGTTGCTGAGCATGATGGTGCTCAGTGGCCTGCTGATCTGGAGCAAACGCACCGCCCTGGCCACCGCCAACGCTCTCAAGCGCAGCCAGAAGCAGGCGCGGGTGGCCAAGGCACCGGTTTCGACGGAGGTCACGTCCAGCTCTTGAAACATTTTCTTTCATTTGTCTTGGCAGCTTTCTGATTCTCATTCGTCCTTACTGATGCAGCCTTTCAGGTTGAGCACAGACTCGACCGTATTTTTATATGCAGAAGACCGAGCGATGGCCCGACAATCGAGAAAGAAATCCAATTCCAAGCTGTGGTTTTTGGTCCACAGCTGGCTTGCCCTGCCGATCTGGTTCTTCGTCCTGATCGTCTGCTTCACCGGCATGCTCGCGGTGGTCAGCCAGGAGATCGTCTGGCTGGCCAACGCCGATGTGCGCGCCAGCAAGCCCGACGACGACAGCCAGCGCCTGAGCTACCAGCAGGTGCTCGACGCCATGCACAAGGCCGAACCGGACCTGGCGGTGCGCTTTTTCAGCCAGCCGGACGGTTCGCACTTCGCCCTGCAGGCCTCGGTGACCCGCGCCGACGGCACCAACGCACTGCTCTACGTCAACCCCTACTCCGGGGCTATCCAGGGCCAGCGCCCGGACTTCGACTTCGAAGCGTTCACCCGCGCCCTGCACGGCTGGTGGCTGGTGCCCTTCACCAACGGCTACAGCTGGGGCTGGTACCTGGTGTCGCTGCTCGGGCTGCCGATGCTCGCCTCGCTGGTCACGGGGCTGGTGGTGTACAAGAAGTTCTGGCGTGGTTTCTTCAAGCCCCTGCGCACCGGCCACGGCCCACGGATCTTCTGGGGCGACGTGCACCGGTTGGCCGGCGTGTGGTCGATCTGGTTCATCGCGGTGATCGCCATCACTGGCACCTGGTTCCTGATCCAGGCGATCCTCGCCGACAACCACGTGACGATCTCCAGCGAGCCGATCACGCCGGTGATCGCCCGCCAGCAGGTGCCGCAGACGGTCGATGGCAGCCCGGCGCCACGCATCGACCTGGACGAGGCCACCCGCATCGCCACCGAGGCCATTCCCGGGCTGGACATCAGCTTCATCACCCTGCCCGCCACCGCCTACAGCCACTATGGCCTGGGCGGGCGCGGCTGGTACCCATTGATGTTCCAGACCGCCGAGGTCAACCCCTACACGCGCAACGTCGACAGCCAGTTCCTGCTCGGCGACCGCTCCACCCTGGAGTTCGTCACCGAATCCATGCGCCCGCTGCATACCGGTGACTTCGGTGGCCTGGCGATCAAGCTGATCTGGTTCTTCTTCGGCCTGGTGCTGACCCTGATGGTGTTCAGCGGCCTGCTGATCTGGACCAAACGCACCACCCAGGCCACCCTCGCCGCCCTCAAGCGCGGCGAGCGTCCGCGCTCACGCGCCGCGGCCAGCCCAACCACCCTGGAGGCCCAACCTTGAGCCAGACCGACACCCTGCCGCCAAGCGGCCCGAAGCAGCTGTGGCTGAAATGGCGCTTCCACCTGAACATCCTGCTGATCCTCATTCCCCTGGGCTTCATGCCCAAGTACTTCGCCGATGCCAGCCTGTTCCGCGGCGACAGCGGCCTGGGCGCCAACATCGTCGAGGATCTCAAGGTCGGCCGCTGGACCCTGGACCTGGCCGAACTGCGTGACGAAGCCCCGCGTGCCGAGGGCCCGGCCGGCTACTTCAAGGCCTTCAACGCCGCCTGCAAGAGCTGCGACGAAGGCGTCAAGGCCATCTACCTGCGGGTGGGCAAGCCGCGCAGCCTGCGTGCCGCCGGCACGATTTTCTTCGGCGCGCCGGCGCGCATGGGCACCTCGCTGCCGATCCCGCCGCGCACCCGCCCCGACGCCGACATCTGGATCACCATCGAAGGCTGGGACGGCAAGATGTACCAGGCCTCGGTGCCACTGGCCAAGGCATCCCCCGCCACCGCGGCCTGGCTCGAGAAACAAGGAGGCAACAAATGAAACAGCTGATGCGCAGGCTCGCCCTGCCCCTCTTGGCCCTGGCCGCCACCCCGGCGCTGGCGCACAACCCGATGTGCGAGTGCACCGAACACGGCGAGCAGATCACCTGCAAGGGCGGCTTCTCCGACGGCAGCGGCGCCCCCGGCGTGACCCTGGACGTGATCGGCTACGACGAGCAGGTGCTGGTGGCGAGCAAGCTCGGCGACGACTCGACCCTGACCTTCAAGCGCCCCGACGGTGAGTTCTACGTGCTGTTCGATGCCGGCCCCGGCCATGTGGTGGAAGTCGACCACGCCGACATCGGTGCGCCATGAGTCGCGCCCAGGTGGTGCGCCCGGCCGGCGCCGGGCACGAGACCCTCTACGTGCTGTTGGCCGCGCTGCTGATCGTGGTGCTGGCCGCCAGCGTGGTGGCCGCGCGCGGCGAGCGCGAGGATGAACAGGCCATCGCCGCCCACCAGCTCGACGCCCGTCGCGACCTCAATGCCGCCGAACAGGGCATCCACACCGACCTGTGGGTGGCCGTCGAGGAGATCCGTGCCCTGCGCGAGGACAACGGCACCGCCCCGGATGCACAGGCCCTGGCCGACGAGGGACTGCCGCCGTTCGTCAGCGACGCCAGCAGTCAGAGCCGCGGCAGCCACCAGTGGTCGCTGCTGGCCAACGGCGCCTACCTGGGCCGCAGCCAGGACGCCCAGGTGGCAGGCAGTTTCCTGGTGATCCTGCCCGCCGCCAGCGATGCCCAGCCGGATGTCTGGTTGCGCCGCGACAGCACCGCCCTGCCCCCCGACGCGCTGGACAGCGACGCACTGATCGCCGCCGGCTGGCAGCAGATCGTCACCCACTACGACGCCGGGGTCACCCGTCAACACCGTCACTAAGGACCTGCCCATGCTCCGCTTCGCCCGCCGCACCCTGGCGCTGCTCCTGGCCTGCGCCCTGCCCGCCGTGGCCCTCGCCGACAATGGCAAGCCGCTGCGCATCGGCATCACCCTGCACCCCTACTACAGCTACGTGAGCAACATCGTCGGCGACAAGGCCGAGGTGGTGCCGCTGATCCCGGCCGGCTTCAACCCCCACGCCTACGAACCCCGCGCCGAGGACATCAAGCGCATCGGCAGCCTCGACGTGATCGTGCTCAACGGTGTCGGCCATGACGACTTCGCCGACCGCATGATCGCCGCCAGCGAAAAACCCGATATCAAGACCATCGAGTCCAATGCCAACGTGCCGCTGCTGGCGGCCACCGGCATCGCCGCCCGCGGCGCCGGCAAGGTGGTCAACCCGCATACCTTCCTGTCGATCAGCGCCACCATCGCCCAGGTCAACAACATCGCCCGCGAGCTGGGTAAGCTCGACCCGGACAACGCCAGGTTCTACACGCAGAACGCCCGGGCCTACGCCAAGCGCCTGCGCGCCCTGCGCGCCGAGGCCCTGGCCAAGGTCACCCAGGCGCCGGACGCGACCTTCCGCGTCGCCACCATCCATGCCGCCTACGACTACCTGGTGCGCGACTTCGGCCTGGAGGTCACCGCCGTGGTGGAACCGGCCCACGGCATCGAACCGAGCCCGGCACAGCTGAAGAAGACCATCGACCAGCTCAAGGCCCTGGATGTGAAGGTGATCTTCTCGGAGATGGACTTCCCGTCAGCGTACGTCGACACCATCCACCGCGAGTCCGGCGTGCGCATCTACCCGCTCACGCACATCTCCTACGGCGACTACACCAAGGAAAAGTACGAGGTGGAGATGAAGCGCAACCTCGACACGGTGGTCCAGGCCATCCAGGAGAACCGCACGTGACCGCCGCCGCCAATCTCACAACCGCCAGTGGGCCGCGCATCGAGTTCGACGGCATCGACCTCACCCTCGGCCGCACGCGTATCCTCGAAAACGTGCGCTTCAGCGTCGCCCCCGGCAGCGTGCATGCCATCGTCGGCCCCAACGGTGGCGGCAAGAGTTCGCTGATCAAGACCCTGCTCGGGCAGATGCCGCACCAGGGCCAGCTGACCCTGCACTGGCCCGGCGAGCATGAAGTGATCGGCTACGTGCCCCAGGCCCTGGAGTTCGACCGCGGCCTGCCGATGACCGTGGACGACTTCATGGCCGCGATGTGCCAGCGCCGCCCGGCGTTCCTCGGCCTGTCCCGGCGCGTGCGCCCGGCAATCGACGCGGCGCTGGCGCGGGTGGGCATGCTCGACAAGCGCAAGCGGCGCATGGGCGCGCTGTCCGGCGGCGAGCGCCAGCGCGTGCTGCTGGCCCAGGGGCTGATCCCCGAGCCACAGCTGCTTGTGCTGGACGAGCCGATGTCGGCCCTCGACGAGGCTGGCATCCAGGTGTTCGAGCAACTGTTGCACGGCTGGCGCCAGGCCGGCACCACCGTGCTGTGGATCGAGCACGACCTGGAAGCGGTGCTGCGCCTGGCCGACCGGGTCACCGGGCTGAGCCGCCAGGTGCTGTTCGACGCCCCGCCGGCCCAGGCCCTGACCCCCGAGCGCCTGCTCGGGCTGTTCTCCGTCCACCCGCGCAGCGAGAGCCTTGCCTGATGAGTTTCGAATCGTTCCGCCAGCTGGTCCAGGACTGGGCCACCGCTGGTTATCTGCCGGAAGCCCTGGCCTACGGTTTCGTGGTCAACGCCCTGCTGGCGGGCCTGATGATCGGCCCGGTGCTGGGCGGGCTGGGCACCCTGGTGGTGGTCAAGCGCTTCGCCTTCTTCTCCGAGGCGGTCGGCCATGCCGCGCTGACCGGCGTGGCCATCGGCATCCTGCTCGGCGAGCCCTACACCGGCCCGTACGGCAGCCTGTTCGGCTACTGCCTGCTGTTCGGCATCCTGCTCAACTTCCTGCGCAACCGCACCGGACTGTCCCCGGACACGCTGATCGGCGTGTTCCTCTCGGTGTCGCTGGCCCTGGGCGCGAGTTTGCTGTTGATGCTGGCCGGCAAGATAAACGTACACATCCTCGAGAACGTGCTGTTTGGCTCGGTGCTCACCGTCAGCACCCATGACCTGCTGGTGCTGGGCATCGTCGCCGTGCTGGTGCTGGCCTTGGCCCTGCCGCTGTACAACCGCATCATGCTGGCCAGTTTCAACCCGCAGCTGGCGGCGGTGCGCGGCGTGGCGGTGAAGACCCTCGACTACCTGTTCGTGGTGCTGGTGACCCTGGTCACCGTGGCCTCGGTGAAGGTGATCGGCGCGATCCTGGTCGGTGCCCTGCTGGTGATCCCGGCGGCGGCGGCGCGGCTGGTCAGCCAGTCGCTCAAGGGCTTCTTCTTCGTCTCGGTGATCATCGCCACCCTGAGCACCCTGCTCGGCATCCTGCTGCCGATCGTCTTTGACCTGCCGGTGCCCTCGGGCGCGGCGATCATCCTGGTCGCCGGGATCTGCTTCGCCCTCGCGGCCCTGGCCCGCGCCCTCGTCCCCCGCCTGCAAGGAAACCCGGCATGACCCTGAACAAACTGCCCCTGGTCCTGGTCCTGAGTGGCCTGCCACTGCTGGCCAGTGCCACCGAAGTGCTGACCACCCTGCCGGTGACCCACAGCCTGGCCAGTGTATTGCTCGACGGCACCTCGGTGCAGCTCAAGCGCGCCGCCCCGGCCAACCTGCCAGCCAGCCGCCAGCCCTCGTACTTCAGTGGCCGTGGCGGCGCCAGCCTGCAGAAGGTGGCGCTGAAAGCCGACGCGGTGATCGGCGTGCGCTCGATCTGGCGTGACGATCCGCTCTACCCCATGGCCCGACGCAGCAATATCCGCATCGTCGAGATCGATGCCGCGCGTCCGGTGGACGGTGCCCTGCCCGGCATTGCGGTCAAGGGCGACGAGGCCTTCGCTGCCTACCCCTGGCTGAACCCGACCAACCTGGGGCGCATGGCCGATGTCGTCGCCAACGACCTGGAGCGCCTCTCGCCAACAGACAAGGCCAAGATCCAGGGCAACCTCGCCGGCCTCAAACGACAGATGCTGGAGCTGACCGCCAGCAGCCAGACACGCTTGGCCGAGGTCGACAACCTGACCGTGGTCAGCCTGTCCGAGCGCCTGGGCTACCTGGCCAGCGGGTTGAACCTGGATATGGTCGAACAGCCGCTGCCAGCCGACGGCAAGTGGGACGAAGCCGCGCTCAAGGCACTGGGGGAAAACCTCAAGGCGCAGGATGTGGCCCTGGTGCTGCACCATCGCCAGCCAGACGCAAAGGTGGCCGAGGCGATCGCCGCTTCCGGGGCGAAGTTGCTGGTGGTGGACAGCGATCCGGACGACACCGTGGCGGGGCTCAAGGCCAGCGTCGAGCAGGTGGTCAAGGCGCTGGGCGACAGTTGAACGCCTCTGTAGGAGCGGCCTTGCGTCGCGAAAGGGCTGCGCAGCAGCCCCAGCAATGTTGATGGTGGCTTAGAACCTGGGGCCGCTGCGCGCCCCTTTCGCGACGCAAGGCCGCTCCCACAGAGGAACAGTTCCCTGCGCGACTGCGCAGCCCCTAAGGGCTGGGCTATCGCCTACAGGGACCGCCTCAACGCTTCATGCAGCGCTGATAACGCTCATCCACCCTGCCGGCAAACCACGCCGTGGTCAGCTTGCGGGTAATCTTCGGGCTCTTCAGCTCGATCCCCGGCAGCACCGCCCGTGGCAACGCCTTGCCCGCCTTCGCCTCAGCCAGGGCGAAGACCCCGCGATACAACGCGGTGTCCTCCAGCTCCAGGCCATTTTCCTTCTCCAGCTGAGCCCTGATCTGTGGATTGCGCAGCCCAAGCTTCGCTCCCAGCTTGCGCGCCGCCTGCTCGGTGGTGCCGGGCAGGATCGCACCGGGGGCGATCAGGTCGCCGTCGAGCGCCAGCGACACCCCGCTCGCCCGGCTCAATGCCGCCTGGAACGCCGCGTTGCGGCTGGCGTACCAACCGGCGTTGAAATCGGCGAAGCGGTACAGCTGCCGCTCATAGTGGGTGGGATAGCCAAGCAGGTGGGAGATGCCGAAGTACATCCCGCCGCGACGGCTGAACACCTCCTGACGGATGCTGCCCGTGTGGTCGTAGGGATAGCCCTTGGCGTGCCGCTCGGCGAAATCCACGCTGACCTGCATCGGCCCGCCGGTGCGCACCGGGTTCAGCCCGCCGAGCAGCGAGCGCCCCAGCGGCAGGCCGCCGATCACCTCATCGTAGAGGGCGCTGAGCTGCTTCTCGCTGCGCACGGCGAGCAGCCGTTGCTGGTAGGTCTTGCCGTTGGCCGAGGGCGTGCTCAGGGCGCCATCGACCAACAGCCGGGGCACGTGCAGGCGCGCCGCCCGTCGGTCGATCTCCTCGCGGGCGATGCGCCCCAGGTTCGGTACCTGCGGGTCGGCGTTGAAGGTGGACTCCTGCTCGGTCACCGCCAGCACCGCGCACAGGTTGCTCTTGCTCGGGCTGACGCCCTGGGCCTGGAACGCTACCTGGATATCCTCGGCCCAGCCCTGGCGGTCCTTGACCTGGGCCGGCAGCAGGTGCAGGAGCTGGGCGCGAACCTTGGCCGGGTCGGCCTCGCCGGCCTCCTCGCGTTGTCCGGCGCAGCCCTGCAGCAGGCCCAGGGCCAGCAGCGCGGCGGTCAGCAGGCGGGCGTTCAGGGCTGTTCACCGACCAGGTAGGTCTTGCTGATCTGGCGGAACAGCGGGTGGCTGGAGCTGCCCAGCAACTCGAACAGCACCATCTCGCGGGTGACCACCTGCGCCCCGGCATCGCGCATGCGCGCCAGGCCCGCTGCCTTGCTGGCCGGGGTACGGCTGTCGCAGGCGTCCTCGACCACGAACACCTGCTTGCCCAGGGCCCGCAGGCCGAGCACGGTCTGCAGCACGCAGACGTGGGTCTCCATGCCGCAGACGATTACCTGTTCGCGGTCGAGCAGGCTGGGGGGCAGGCATTCGGCGGCGACGCAGGAGAAGTGCAGTTTCTCGACGATCTCGGCGGCTGGCGCTGCGGCTTTGAGGGCGGCCAGGGTGTGGCCCAGGCCCTTGGGGTATTGCTCGGAGATCACCGTGGGGAGTTTTAGTTCGGCGGTGGCCGCGAGCAGCCAGCGGGCGCGGGCCGCGGTGCCCTCGGGGTCGCTCATGGCGCCTATCAGTTTTTCCTGGATGTCGATGACCAGCAGCGTGGCCTTGCGGGGATCGATCAGCATTGGCGGACTCTTGCCTTGAGTGGAAGGGGTAGCCTTACCCAGGCGGGGGGTGGCGTCAATCGGGGCTGCTGGTTTTGAAGGAGGAACCGGTAACTGCTGGCATCTTAATTAAATGCGCCTATAGTTTTAAAGTTTGTTTTTATAGTTGTATACGCATTCATTGGCGATGGTGACGCATCGTCACCTTTTCGCCTTTACGGCGACCTACTTTTGCTCTTGGGCAAAAGTAGGCAAAAACCGCTGGCTCCATTCATCCGGCCCCTGCGCTTCGCTCCGGGGTTCCCTCGCTCCGTTCTTGCTCCCGGGAGGACCGCGCTGAACGCCCCATCCTGGGGCGCAGCGCT
>NZ_JBSSDH010000031.1:0-28555 GCF_054060555.1 Pseudomonas sp. TE6283 | reverse complement strand
ACGGCCATGGATGGCCGTCAAGCGCTGCGCCCCAGGATGGGGCGTTCAGCGCGGTCCTCCCGGGAGCAAGAACGGAGCGAGGGGACCCCGGAGCGAAGCGCAGGGGCCGGATGAACGGAGCGGGGCGGCTTTGGTTACTTTGGCCGCGGACGGCGAGTTAAGACCAAAGTAACCCGCCGTAAGGGCGGAAAGGTGACTAAATGTCGATATCGTCTACGAATGCGCATAAAAAATTCAAAACCCACACCCTGAAGCCCGACCCCGACCCCGACCCCGACCCCGACCCCGACCCCGACCCCGACCCCGACCCCGACCCCGACCCCGACCCCGACCCCGATTAAATTTTCTTTAGCCTCCTAATCAAAGCTTTGACATTCACTGCCTAAGCAGTAATATTTTCACACAATTACCCGAGCAGACCCCGATGTCCCATTTCACCCCGGAAAACTTCCAGACCTGCGCCATAGGCATGCTGCTCGGCCGAGCCGCGCTCCTCAAGGACCGCATCCTCGACTGGCACCTCGAAGCCGACGGTGTCACCGCCGCCCAGTTCAAGGTGCTGATCATCGTCACCCAGTACCAGGTGGATACCCCAGCCGAACTGTGCCGCTACCTGGGCCTGGACAGCGGCTCGATGACCCGCATGCTCGACCGCCTCGAGCAGAAGGGCCTGATCCTGCGTAACCGCTGCCCCGACGACCGCCGCCAGGTACGCCTGGCCCTGACCGCCGATGGCCAGCGCCTGGCCGACCGCCTGCCCCTGGTTGGCGCGGCGGCAATGAACGAACTGGTCGGCGTGCTGCAACCCGAAGAACTCAAAACCCTCGAGCAACTGCTCGCCAAGGTCCTGCTCAACGCCGGCGACCCCTTGACGATCCGCCGCTTCGGCGATCGTTGATCCCTGTCACGCATCTTCCAAGGTACTGCCATGGCTACTCCCGCTGACACCTCCACCCCGGCCCCCGCGCCTGACAACACGCGCAAGCGCAAGATCTGGCTGCTCGCCCTGCTGTTGATACTGGTCCTCGCCGGTGCCGGCACCTGGGCCTGGTACAGCCTGGTCGGGCGCTGGCACGAAAGCACCGACGACGCCTACGTCAACGGCAACGTCGTGGAAATCACCCCGCTGGTGTCCGGTACCGTCACCAGCATCGGCGCCGATGACGGTGACCTGGTCCATGCCGGCCAGGTGCTGCTACGGTTCGACCCGGCCGACAGCGAAGTCGCCCTGCAGTCCGCCGAGGCCAAGCTGGCGCGCACCGTGCGCCAGGTACGTGGGCTGTACAGCAACGTCGACTCGCTCAAGGCGCAACTGCAGACCCGCCAGGCCGAGCTGCAGAAGGCCCAGCAGGACTACCACCGGCGCAAGGTGCTGGCCGACAGCGGTGCCATCGCCGCCGAGGAAGTCGCTCACTCCCGCGATGACCTGACCGTGGCCCAGGCCGCCGTCAACAGCGCCCGCCAGCAACTCAATACCAGCACCGCGCTGGTCGACGACACCGTGGTGTCCTCGCATCCGGAAGTGATGGCCGCCGCCGCCGACCTGCGCCAGGCCTATCTGGATCATGCCCGCACCACGCTGGTGGCGCCGGTCACCGGTTATGTCGCCAAACGTACCGTGCAACTGGGCCAGCGCCTGCAGCCGGGGACCGCGACCATGGCGGTGATCCCGCTGGACGAGGTGTGGATCGACGCCAACTTCAAGGAAACCCAGCTGCGCGACATGCGCATCGGCCAGTCGGTGGAGATCACCGCCGACCTGTACGGTAGCGAGGTCAGGTACACCGGCACCGTCGACAGCCTCGGCGCGGGGACCGGCAGCGCCTTCGCCCTGTTGCCGGCGCAGAACGCCACCGGCAACTGGATCAAGATCGTCCAGCGCGTACCGGTGCGAATTCACCTCGACCCCGAGCAACTGAAGAAACACCCGCTACGCATCGGCCTGTCCACCGTCGCCGAGGTCGACCTGCACGACCAGAGCGGCCCGGCCCTGGCCCAGCAGCCGCCGCAGCAGGCCAGCTACACCACCCAGGTGTATGACCGCCAGCTGGTCGAGGCCGACGACCTGATCGCCCGGCTGATCCACGAGAACAGCGCCACCGGCAAGACGGTCCAACGATGAGCCAGCAGGCCCCCGCGCAATTCACCCCACCGAGTCTGCTGCTGTCCACCATCGGCCTGTCGCTGGCGACCTTCATGCAGGTGCTCGACACCACCATCGCCAACGTGGCGCTGCCGACCATTTCCGGCAATCTCGGGGTGAGTTCGGAGCAGGGGACCTGGGTGATCACCTCGTTCGCGGTGAGCAACGCCATCGCCTTGCCGTTGACCGGCTGGCTGAGCCGGCGCTTCGGCGAGGTGAAGCTGTTCATATGGGCCACGCTGCTGTTCGTGCTGGCCTCGTTCCTGTGCGGTGTCGCCCAGTCGATGCCGGAGCTGGTGCTGTTCCGCGTGCTTCAGGGCGTGGTGGCCGGTCCGCTGTACCCGATGACGCAGACGCTGCTGATCGCCGTGTATCCCCCGGCGAAACGCGGGATGGCCCTGGCGCTGCTGGCGATGGTCACGGTGGTGGCGCCGATTGCCGGGCCGATCCTTGGCGGCTGGATCACCGACAGCTACAGCTGGCCATGGATTTTCTTCATCAACGTGCCGATCGGGCTGTTCGCCGCCGCCGTGGTACGCCAGCAGATGCGCACACGGCCGGTGGTCACCAGCCGCCAGCCGATGGACTACATCGGCCTGCTGACGTTGATCGTCGGCGTCGGCGCGTTGCAGGTGGTGCTGGACAAGGGCAACGACCTGGACTGGTTCGAGTCGTCGTTCATCGTGATCGGCACACTGATCTCGGTGGTGTTCCTGGCGGTATTCGTCATCTGGGAGCTGACCGACCGCCACCCGGTGGTCAACCTGAGATTGTTCGTGCACCGAAATTTCCGCATCGGTACCCTGGTGCTGGTAGGCGGCTACGCGGGATTCTTCGGTATCAACCTCATCCTGCCGCAATGGCTGCAGACCCAGATGGGCTACACCGCGACCTGGGCGGGCCTTGCGGTGGCACCGATTGGCCTGCTGCCGGTGCTCATGTCGCCCTTCGTCGGCAAGTATGCCCATCGCTTCGACCTGCGCGTACTGGCCGGCATCGCCTTCCTGGCGATCGGTACCAGTTGCTACATGCGCGCCGGCTTCACCAACGAGGTGGACTTCCTGCACATCGCCCTGGTGCAGTTGTTCATGGGCATTGGCGTGGCGCTGTTCTTCATGCCGACCTTGAGCATCCTGTTGTCGGACCTGCCGCCGCACCAGATTGCCGACGGATCGGGGCTGGCCACCTTCTTGCGAACGCTGGGCGGTAGCTTCGCCGCGTCGCTGACCACCTGGATCTGGATCCGTCGGGCTGACCAGCACCACGCCTACCTGAGCGAGCACATCAGCAACTTCGAGCCGGCCACCCGGCAAACCCTGGAGCAGTTGGGCGGGGCCAGTGCACAGAGCTACGCGAAGCTGGAGCAGATCCTCAACAGCCAGGCGTACATGATGTCGACGGTGGACTACTTCACCTTGCTGACCTGGGTGTTCGCCGGCTTGATCCTGCTGGTGTGGCTGGCCAAGCCGCCTTTTACCGCCAAGGCCGCGCCCGCTTCGGCGGGCCATTGAAACCCATGATTCCCTGCCCGTGGTTTTCAAGTGATGGCATTTCCCCTAGTCTTGTAGGTCTTTTCCTGGCTACTTGGCAGACTCATGGACAAGGTTATCGTCATCACCGGCGCCAGCCGAGGCATCGGCGCCGCCACCGCGTTGCTGGCGGCGCAACAGGGTTACCGAATCTGCATCAACTATCACGCTGACGACCAGGCCGCCGAGGCGATGCTGGCGCAGGTCCGTGCGCTGGGCGCCGAGGCGATCGCCGTGCGTGCCGACGCCAGCGTCGAGGATGAGGTGGTGCGATTGTTCCAGTGCGTCGATCAGGAGTTCGGGCCGGTTACCGCCCTGGTCAACAATGCCGGCACCATTGGCCAGCAGAGCCGTGTCGAGGACATGTCCGAGTTCCGCCTGCTCAAGGTGATGAAGACCAACGTGGTCGGCCCGATCCTGTGCGCCAAGCACGCCTTGCTGCGCATGGCCCGCCGCCATGGTGGGCAGGGCGGGGCGATCGTCAACGTCTCGTCGATGGCCGCGCGACTGGGCTCGCCCAACGAGTACGTCGACTATGCCGCTTCCAAGGGAGCCCTGGATACCTTTACGGTGGGCCTGGCCAGGGAAGTGGCGGGTGAGGGCGTGCGCGTCAACGGTGTTCGACCGGGCTACATCCATACCGGTTTCCATGCCCTGAGCGGCGACCCGGATCGCGTCAGCAAGCTCGAGCCGGGCCTGCCGATGGGGCGTGGTGGCCAGCCTGAGGAAGTGGCCGAGGCGATCCTGTGGCTGCTGTCGGAGAAGGCCTCCTATGCGACCGGCACCTTTATCGACCTGAGTGGTGGACGTTAGATCTGCTCGTCAGTCGCGCAGCAAGATATTGACCTGATCCACCAGCTTTTCGAGGTCGAACGGCTTGGTCAGTACCCGCATGCCTTGTGGTAGGGGGTCATCATCGAGCACGGCGTTGGCATCGTAGCCAGTGATGAACAGCACGGTTTGAAGGCCGCCGTCGAGGTGGGGGCGGTTAAGTTAATCGCCTGCTGGTGTGCCTGTCTGGTCACACCGCTAAAGGCCTTACGCGGGCTTGCTTCGCGCGGCGATCAGCAGCTCCTCCACTTTGCTGATCAGTAGTGTCAGTTCGAAGGGCTTGTGCAACAGGGCGATTGGCGGCGAGCCTGAAATCCGGTTGTTGTCGATGGCACCATCGTAACCGGTGATGAACAGGGCAGGTACATGCTCATCGATGGCCCAGCAGGCATTGGTGACCTGGTAGCCATCGATATTTCCCGGCAGCCCGATATCCACCACCAGCATGGTTGGCCGAATACCTTCGGACAGGGCGTGCAGGGCCGTATGGCCGTCCTCGTATTCCTGCACCTGGAAACCGTGTTCCTCCAGGATTTCCCGTATCACCAGGCGCAACGTCGTTTGATCCTCCACCAGCAGAATGAGCGACGGTCCAGTGCTCGAGGATTTGAGCATCTGCTCTGTGTCATCGGCCTGAGGCGCCGAGTCTGGCAGCCCGCGCGGCAGATACAGGTGAATACAGGTACCGTGTCCCGGTGCGCTGTCGATGCTCAGTTGGCCGGCCGACTGGCGCACAAAGCCGTAGGCCATGGACAGGCCCAACCCGGTGCCTTGCCCCAGGGGCTTGGTGGTGAAAAATGGTTCGGCGGCACGTGCGCTGATTTCCTGGGTCATGCCGCAGCCGTTATCCTCGACCTGTATATGCAGATACTGCCCTGCGGGGAGTTGAAGACTTGCTGCTTGCGCTGCATCCATCTGGCAATTGGCACTGCTGATGCGCAAGGTGCCGCCCTGGGTCATGGCGTCCCGCGCGTTGATGCACAAATTGAGCAGGGTGCTTTCCAGCTGTGATGGATCGACGCAGACCAGCCATTGGCCGGCGAGCGTGGCATCGACGTACTCGATATGTCTGTCGAGGGAGCTGTGGATCAGGTCGTGCATGTCGGCCACCAGGTGGTGTGCATCCACCGGCTGCGGCATCAGCGCCTGCTGGCGGGCGAAGGCCAGCAGGCGCTGCACCAGGGCAGTGGCGCGCGCGGTGTTCTGCCGGGCAATGCCGAGCATGTGCCTGCTGTCCTGCTGACGACCCTGCGTCATACGCTTGTCTGCCAGCTCCAGTGCGCCGACGATGCCGCCGAGCAGGTTGTTGAAGTCATGGGCAATGCCACCGGTCAATTGGCCGATGGCTTCCATCTTCTGTGATTGGCGCAGGGCTTCCTCGGCCTGGCTCAGGCGCTCCTGCTCCAGCACGCGACTGGTGATGTCGTAGGCGAACAGATAACCACCACATATCCGGCCTTCGGCATCGTGCAACGGGTTGTAGCGCATTTCATAGTGGCGCGGGGCATCGGCCGGACCGATGCTGACCATTTCGATGAATGACTCGCCGGCGATCACCCGCGGCCAGAGCGGTTGAAACTTTTCCATGATCTGCGGTTGGCCGGCCAGGATCTCCCGGACATGGTCGCCAACCTTGGGTGAAATGCCATGCAGCCGCTCGAAGGTTTCCCGGGCCGTGCGGTTGATCGCCACCAGGCGCAGGCTGCAGTCGGCGGCCAACACATTGGCCAGACTGTGGTCCACCAGTTGGCCGAGCAGCCTGCTGTTGGTTTCGGCCCTGTCCATGCGCTTCTCCGCCTGCTCGTACAGAAGGTCTCGCGCCTGTTGACTGGCAGGGACCCCGGTAAACAGTACGGCCACGCGCCTGTCACTGGCCCCGCCCAAGCGATGGGCAGAGACGGTGAGCAGACGGTCACTGATATTCAGGCGTTGCTCGAAACGGGTCGGCTGCCCGGTACGCAGTACCTCGGCGAAACGGGGCACCCAGGCGTCGGCCTCGTCGGGAATGAGTTCGCGTACCGTCTGCCCCATCTGCTTGTCGTGGCCGGTGTGGTGCAGGCAGGCGTCGTTGCTGAGGATGTAGCGGTAGTCGCTCAGCGGTCCCTGAGGGCCATCGAGCAGTTCCAGCACACAGAACCCTTCGGCCATGTGTGTACGCAACAGCTCGAAGCAGGCTCGTTCGAGATTGTGCCCGGCGAGCTGTGTCTCGAGCTCGCCGATATGGGCCAGCAACTGTTCGAGTGACGCTGGATGATCTGGCATGGGCGGATCCAGGCAAGGCGCCGCGAAACTATAGTCGCGCCACCGGTCTACCGCCATTGCCGGACTAGAACGACCGCACGATCCGCCCCAATGTCTCCATGGCCTGTTCCGCGCCATCGCCCCAAGGGCTGCCGTAGTTCAGGCGGATGCAGTTGCCGAAGCGCCGGGTCGGCGAGAAGATCGGCCCCGGCGCGATGCTGATGCCCTGGGCCAAAGCCATGTGGAACAGCTTCAGGGCGTCCATCTGCTCGGGTAGCTCCAGCCACAGGAAGTACCCCCCGGAAGGTTGGCTGGCCCGGGTCTGCGCCGGGAAATGGCGGGCGATGGCGGCCAGCATGTTGGCCTGCTGACCTTCCAGGGCGTAGCGCAGCTTGCGCAGGTGGCGATCATAGCCGCCGTGCTGCAGGTAGTCGGCAATCGCCGCCTGGGCCGGCATCGAGGCGCACAGCGAGGTCATCAGCTTGAGCCGCTCGATCTTCTGCGCGAAGCGGCCGGCAGCGACCCAGCCGATCCGGTAGCCCGGGGCCAGGCTCTTGGCGAACGAGCCGCAGTGCATCACCAGGCCCTCGGTATCGAAGGCCTTGGCCGGCTTCGGCGCCTGCTGCGAGTAGTACAGCTCGGCGTAGACGTCGTCCTCGATCAGCGGCACTTGGTGGCGACGCAGCAGCTCGACCAGTTCCTGCTTCTTGGCCTCCGGCATGCTGGCGCCCACCGGGTTCTGGAAGTTGGTCATGCACCAGACGGCCTTGACCGGGTGTTTCTCCAGGGTCTGGGCCAGCACGCCGAGGTCCATGCCCTCGCGCGGGTGTACCGGGATTTCCACCGCCTTGAGCTTGAGGCGCTCAAGCACCTGCAGGCAGGCATAGAAGGCCGGTGCCTCGATGGCCACTAGGTCGCCGGGTTGGGTGACGGCCTGCAGACACAGGTTCAGCGCTTCCAGGGCGCCGTTGGTGATCAGCAGTTCCTCCATCGGCAGCATCAACCCGGCGACCATGTAGCGCAGGGCGATCTGCCGGCGCAGCTGCGGGTTGCCCGGCGACAGGTCGGTGACCACCATGCGCGGGTCCATGGCCCGGCTGGCGCTGGCCAGCGATCGCGACAGGCGTTGCAGGGGGAACAGGGTCGGGCTGGGGAAGGCCGAGCCGAATGGCACGGTGTGCGGATCCTTGATCGAGTCGAGGATCGAGAACACCAGGCCGCTGACATCGACATCGGTGGACTCGCTGGCCGGCGCCTGGGGCTGTGGCTCGCTGAACGGGCGCGGCGCATGGGCGTTGACGAAGTAGCCCGAGCGCGGCCGGGCGCGGATCAGGCCGCGCCGCTCCAGCAGGTAGTAGGCCTGGAACACCGTGGACGGGCTGACCCCGTGGGTCTGGCTGGCGTAACGCACCGAAGGTACCCGCTGACCGGGGCCTAGCACCCCGGAGCGGATCAGTTCGGCAATGTCATCGGCAAATCGTTCGTAGCGTTTCATTAGGGTCTGGGCAGGCAAGGTGGTGGTCAGTGTAGGGGATCAGCGATTCATCGGCGCGACGAAACGGCTGTGCGCGGTGCTGCGGATGCCGGGCTGGTCGCTGTCCTGGATCTCGAACGCCAGCTCCTGGGAGCTGCTGCTCGGGCGATCGGCGAGCATCGCCACCGACACCGGCAGCTCGCTCATCTCGCCGGCGGCGAGGGTGAACTCGGTGCGCCCGTGCAGCTCGAAGCCGTCGGCGTCCACCAGGCGCAGGCGATAGTGCTGCGGTTCCTGGGTCTTGTTGATGATCTTGAGCAGGTAGATGTTCTCGATCTGGCCCAGAGCGTTCTCGCGGAACAGGCCGCGGTCCTTGATCACGTCCATCGATACCATCGGGCGCATCTGCAGGGCGATCACCAGTGCGCCGATCATCACCGTCAGCGCGGCGGCGTAGCCCAGCAGGCGAGGGCGCATCCAGTGGGTCTTGCCGCCTTGCAGATTGTGCTCGGACTTGTAGCCGATCAGGCCACGGGCATAGTTCATCTTGTCCATCACCCCGTCGCAGGCGTCGATGCAGGCGGCGCAGCCGATGCAGGCCATCTGCAGGCCCTCGCGAATATCGATGCCGGTGGGGCAGACCTGCACGCACAGGGTGCAGTCGATGCAGTCGCCCAGGCCCTGGCTGCGCGGGTCGCTGCCTTTCTTGCGCGGGCCACGGGCTTCGCCGCGGCTGGGATCGTAGGCCACCGCCAGGGTGTCCTTGTCGAACATCACGCTCTGGAACCGCGCATAGGGGCACATGTGCATGCACACGGCCTCGCGCAGCCAGCCGGCATTGAGGTAGGTGGCGCCGGTAAAGAACAGGATCCAGAACAGCGCCACGCCGCCCAGCTCGAAGCTGAACAGGTCGGCGGCCAGCGGGCGGATCGGGGTGAAGTAGCCGACGAAGGTCAGTCCGGTGAGCAGGCCGATGGCCAGCCACAGGCCATGCTTGAGGCCGCGACGGGCGATTTTCTCGACGCCCCAGGGCGCGGCGGCCAGCTTGATGCGCTGGTTGCGGTCGCCTTCGGCGATCTTCTCGCACCACATGAACAGCCAGGTCCAGGTGCTCTGCGGGCAGCTGTACCCGCACCAGACGCGGCCGGCGAACACGGTGATGGCGAACAGGCCGAAGGCGCAGATGATCAGCAGCGCCGAGAGCAGGATGAAATCCTGCGGCCAGAAGGTTGCGCCGAAGATGTGGAATTTGCTTTCGGCCAGGTCCCATAGCACAGCCTGGCGGTCGCCCCACTGCAACCAGGCGGTGCCGAAGAACAGCGCGAACAGCAACCCGGCAAAGGCGATCCGCAGGTTGCGGTAGAAGCCGGTGAAGCTGCGGGTGTGGATGCCACCGGCCACCTGGCTTTTGCTCTTGTTGACGGCGGGGGCAATTTCGATGACTCGGAAGGGGATTCTATCGCTCATGGTTCATCGCTCATCAGGCCTCGATCAGGCCAAGGCACTATGGCCCCCGATCTGTTTTCAGCACAGGCCCAGGTATTGAGATAAAAACCATATCAGATGAGTGGCCTATCTGCTTAGGCCCCGGCTTTCAAAGCCTTGAGCGCTTGGTTGCAGATGCCTGCGGCTATCCACCGCACCTCTGCCAGCGTATGAGCAGTTCCGTTAGGCCAAGCGCAAGGCACGCGGCGCGTATTCTGCGGTCTTGTGTAGAAGACACCGGGAGGCTACCGATGGACGCATTCTGGCATTCGATCCTTGAGGCTTTGCACGGCGAATTCGCAGATGTTACCGACGAGCGCGAGGTTGCCCGTATCTTGATTCGCCTGTTGATGGCGGCTTTGCTGGGGGCGGTGCTGGGCTTCGAGCGCGAGAGCAAGGGCAAGGCGGCGGGGGTGCGCACGCACATGCTGGTTTCGATGGGAGCGGCGTTGTTCGTGCTGGCGCCAAGCATGGCCGGCGCCGACGAGCAGGCGTTGAGCCGGGTGATCCAGGGCATCGTCGCCGGCATAGGCTTTCTCGGGGCGGGCACGATTCTCAAGGGCAACGGCCAGGATGCCAGCCACGTCAAGGGCCTGACCACCGCCGCCGGACTGTGGATGACCGCGGCTATCGGTACCGCCGCAGGCATGGGACGCGAGGCCACGGCACTGGTGAGCACGGTGATGGCGCTGTTGGTGCTGGCCAGCATGCCGCTGCTGGTGGACAAGGTCGAGGGCGAGGTACGGGAGAAGAAGGGCGGTGAGAACGAGGAAGGCAGGAAGCACTGAGGGGAGCCGAAGCTCCCCTCATAAGCGTTGTTGCCTGCTCTTTTCTTATTATTGGAGACGGGCCTGTTGTTGTTTTTGTCGGCGGTTGTCTCTGCATTGCGGGGCCCCAACCGGGGCCAAGAGCAAACGTATTTTTTTGAGCGCTGACTTGCGTTCATCCAGCGTGATCCAACCTTGACTGCCGCTACCTTGGAGGTAGTTTTATTGTTCTGTGTCAGGCTGCGGGGGCGGACCCCCTGGAAAGCACGTCGACTCCAAAAAAATCTGCTTGCTACGCCTCTGCCGTGTTGTTCTTGTTATGTCAGAGCCGTTTACTGTTGTTTTTATTGGGTATCGCGTTTTTTGTTCTTGTTATGCCAAAAGATATAGCAGGTGGCATGCCAACTTTGTAAAGTCCTTAAAATTCAATGGTTTAATGGATTTCTCTCAAAAGGTGGCACGTGAAATTCTGTCGAATTGTTTCCCTGTTACCCGATTTTTTTCTGGAAAGCGTGTAGGCGGTAACACTCCGCCCACACCTGTGTGACACGCGTATGACTCAGCGCACGCCACGTGCCCGCGCGACCCGCGAACCGGTGGCCCGCCCCAGCACTTCGCTGATGCGCAGGCCGGCGGCGATCAGCTTGTCCAGGTCGATACCGGTCTCGATGCCCAGCCCCTGTAACAGGTACACCACGTCCTCGCTGGCGACGTTACCGGTGGCACCCTTGGCGTACGGGCAACCGCCCAGCCCGGCCACCGAGCTGTCGAACACACTGATGCCCTCCAGCAGGCCGGCATAGACGTTGGCCAGGGCCTGGCCATAGGTGTCGTGGAAGTGCCCGGCCAGTTGCTCGCGGGGTACCTGGGCCGCGACCACTTCGAACAGGCGACGGGTGTCACCGGCGGTGCCGGTGCCGATGGTGTCGCCCAGCGATACCTCGTAGCAGCCCATGTCGTGCAGGGCACGGGCCACCGGAGCGACCTGCTCGGCGCCGATACGCCCCTCGTAGGGGCAGCCGAGCACGCAGGACACATAACCGCGCACCCGCACACCCTGGCTGCGGGCGGCGTCCATGATCGGTTCAAAGCGTTTGAGGCTGTCGCTGATCGAGCAGTTGATGTTGCGCTGCGAGAAGGCTTCCGAGGCCGCCGCGAACACCGCCACTTCCTTCACCCCGGCGGCCAGGGCATCCTCGAAACCGCGCAGGTTGGGTGCCAGGGCCGCATAGGTGACCCCTTCACGCTTGCGGATACCGGCGAACACCTCGGCGGACCCGGCCATCTGCGGCACCCACTTGGGCGAGACGAAACTGCCCACTTCGATGTAGCCGAGCCCGGCGTCGCTGAGGTCGTCCACCAGTTGCACCTTGTCGGCGACGCTGATGGGCTGGGCTTCGTTCTGCAGGCCGTCGCGCGGGCCGACTTCGACCAGGCGGACATTCTTGGGCAATGACATGGCGGGTTTCCTGTGGCGGATCAACGGTGGGGGTGCGACGGGTTCAGGGTGGCGGCCAGGGCCTGCTCGCAGCGCTCCTGGGCGGTGTCCAGCTCCAGGTGCATCTGCTGGATGTCGAGCATCTGCTGTTCGAGCTGGGCGCGGCGTTCGGCGATCTTGGCCAGCATGCTGGTGAGCTGCTTCTGGTTGCCGCTGGTGGGGTCGTAGAGCTCGATCAGTTCCCGGCATTCGGCCAGCGAGAAGCCGATGCGCTTGCCCCGCAGGATCAGCTTGAGGGTGACCTTGTCGCGCGCCGAGTAGATGCGCTCCAGGCCACGGCGCTCGGGGCTGAGCAGGCCCTGTTCCTCGTAGAAGCGGATGGCGCGGGTGGTGATGTCCAGCTCGCGGGACAGGTCGGAGATGCTGTAGGTCTGGCTGCTCATGCTTGGGCTCGGGGGAGGGAATGCGAGTAACCTAATGCCAGGTTGACGTATACGTCAAGCGAACTTCCAGGGGAGTTTGGGCCCCTGTGGGAGCGGCCTTGTGTCGCGAAAGGGGCGCGTAGCGGCCCCAAACCATCAGTAGCGCTGCAAAAAGCTGGGGCCGCTTTGCAGCCCTTTCGCGCCGCTCCTACAGGGATCGCGCAAGGCTGGTGGGGCTTGTTTCAGGTATTGACCGACCTGCGGTATTCCTTGGGCGTCCGGCCATCGAGCCGCTTGAAGAACCGCGCAAAGTAGGTCGGATCGCTGAACCCCAGGCTGTCGGACAACTGGCTGATGCTCATGCGGGTATACGCCAGGTTGCGCCGTGCCTCGAGCAGCAGGCGCTGGTGGGTCACCTGCAACGCCGATTGCCCGGCCAGCGCTCGGCACAGCTGGTTCAACTGCAGGCTGGTGATGCCCAGCCGGCTGGCGAAGTCGTCCACGGCAAGGTGCTCGCGGTAATGCGCCTCGACCAGGCGCAGGTAACGCCCCAGCAGCTGCTGGTCCCGTTCGTCCTGGTTACGCGCGGGCAAGGCCTGCTGCTGGCGGTGGATCCAGACCATCAGCGCGGTCACAAGCGCCTGCAGCAGGGGGCCTCGTGCCGGCGCGCTGCCTTGATACTCCTGCTGCAGCGTGTCGATCAGCCCGTGCAGGCGCAGACGATCCTGGCCCAGCGGGTAACAGCGGGCAGCGGTCAGTACGCTCAAGGGAGCGCCGAGGCGCTGTTCCAGATCGACCACCAGGGCCGTGCCGAAGGTCAGTACGTGCCCCTGGATATCGGCGCTGAAGCGAAAACCATGCACGGTGAGCGGCGGCACCACCTGGATCGCCGCCTCGCGAATCACCCGGCGCTCGCCCTCGATCTCCACCTGGGCCTCGCCCCGCTGCACATAGAGAAGCTGGAACAGCTCGGCATGCCGATGCGGTTTGATTTCCCAATGGTGCAGGCGGCTGCGCGCCGGGATCGACTCGCAGTGCAGCAGGTCGGTGTCCGGCCAGGCGTGATGTTCGCCGTACAGCTGGAACAGCGGGATGCCGGGGAGCGGGATATGCATGAAGGACTGTCCGTTAATCGAACGAATTTTTGAAAAGTGCAGTTTTTGACACAGATATCACACGTTTCGCCCAAGGTTCGCCAGTAAAAATACAGGTGCAAACCCTAACAGCAGATGTGCGGCCACTGCCAGTACCGGCCGGCATCGTCATCGCGAGACAACAACAATGAAGACTCAGGTTGCAATCATCGGCGCCGGCCCCTCCGGCCTGCTGCTGGGCCAGCTGCTGCAGCGTGCGGGCATCGACACGCTGATCGTCGAGCGCCAGACCCCCGACTATGTGTTGGGACGCATCCGCGCCGGCGTGCTCGAGCAAGGCACGGTCGACCTGCTGCGCGAGGCCGGGGTGGCCCAGCGCATGGACCGTGAAGGGTTGGTACACGAAGGCGTTGAACTGTTGGTCAATGGCCGTCGCCAGCGCCTCGACCTGAAGGCGCTGACCGGCGGCAAGACGGTGATGGTGTACGGTCAGACCGAGGTCACCCGGGACCTGATGCAGGCACGCCAGGCCAGCGGGGCGCCGATCATCTATTGCGCGGACAATGTTCGCCCCCACGCCATCGACGGCGAGCGGCCCTACCTCACCTTCGACAAGGACGGTCGTCAGCACCGGGTCGATTGCGACTATATCGCCGGCTGCGACGGCTTCCACGGAGTGGCGCGCCAGAGCATTCCGGCCGATGTGCTGAAGGTGTACGAGCGGGTCTATCCGTTTGGCTGGCTGGGGTTGCTGGCCGACACCCCACCGGTCAACCACGAGCTGATCTATGCCCACCACGAACGCGGCTTCGTCTTGTGCAGCCAGCGCTCGCAGACCCGCAGCCGCTATTACCTGCAAGTGCCTTTGCAGGAGCGGGTGGAGGACTGGCCAGACGCGCGCTTCTGGGATGAACTCAAGGCGCGCCTGCCGGCGGAGGTGGCCGCGCAGCTGGTCACGGGGCCGGCGCTGGAGAAGAGCATCGCGCCGCTGCGCAGCCATGTGCTCGAGCCCATGCAGCATGGCCGGTTGTTCCTGGTGGGCGACGCCGCCCATATCGTCCCGCCCACCGGCGCCAAGGGGCTGAACCTGGCGGCGTCGGACGTCAACTACCTGTATCGGATCCTGGTCAAGGTGTACCGCGAGGGCCGCACCGACCTGCTGGCGCAGTACTCGCCGCTGGCCTTGCGGCGGGTGTGGAAGGGCGAGCGTTTCAGCTGGTTCATGACCCGGCTGCTGCATGATTTCGGCGCGCATCAGGACGACTGGGACCGCAAGATGCAGGAGGCCGACCGCGAGTACTACCTTGGTTCGCCGGCCGGCCTTGCCAATATTGCCGAGAACTACGTTGGGCTGCCGTTCGAGGCTGTGGAATAGAACAGTGGGGGACCGCTTTGCGGTCCAATCGCCGGCAGCGACGCCAGGTTCTACTGCTCCAAGAGCGTCACCATCTCCCGGTATCCGCGCTGGCGGGCGTGCTCCAGCGCGGTCACACCCTCCTTGTCGGTGATCCGCGGATCTGCTCCGGCCGCCAGCAGCCGGCGCACGATCTCCACATGCCGAGGGCCGCCATCGCCAAGGATCACCGCCTCAAGCAGCGCGGTCCAGTGCAGGCGGTTGAGGTGGTCGACGTCGACGCCGGCCTCGATCAGCAGCTGTACGGTCTCGACGTGACCGCGCTCGGCCGCCGGGATCAGCGTGGTGCCGCCGTAGCGGTTGGTGCTCTTGAGGTCGGCGCCATGGGCCAGGGTCAGGCGCAGGATGTCGTTGAGCCCGCGCGCGCCGGCATACAGGTAGGGGCTGTCGTTGATGTTGTCCTTGGCGTTGACGTCGGCCCCGGCCTCGATCAGCACCTTGGCCACCTCCACCTGGTTGGCATGGGTGGCCACCAGCAGCGCAGTCTGGCCCTGGTCGTTGCGGGTATCAGGCAGGGCGCCACGGTCGAGCAACTGGCGCACGGCAGGGGCGTCGCCGTGGCGGGCGGCATCGAGCAAGGGGGTATTCATGGCTGAGGTCTCGGCATGGGTGGCAAGGCTCAGGCTCAACAGCAAGGCGGCGAACGGCAGGCGCATGGTCATCGGTATCCTGATGCGACGAAGCTTGAATGTAGGGCCCTTGTGGTTGTAGCAGAAGTGAATTATCCGGATGGGATCCAGTGTATTTGCGCATGTTGCCGGCACTGGGCGCCCATGGTAGAAGTCAGCCTTGTCATTCAGAAGTCGAATACAGAGATGTCTTCCAGCGTAAAACCGAATAGGGCCTTGTTCGACCTCGACCTGCTGCGGGCCATCGTCGTGGTGGCCGATTGCGGCAGTTTCACCACTGCCGCCGTCCGCCTGCATTCCACCCAATCGACCATCAGCCAGAAGGTCCGTCGCCTGGAGGACATGGTCGGCCATCGCCTGCTGGTGCGCGGCAACCGCGATGTGTTGCCCACCGATGCCGGACAGACCTTGCTCGGTTACGCCCGGCACATGCTGGCCCTCAATGACCAGATGCTCGAAGCCCTGGCCGGGGCGATGGTCGGGGTCACCGTGCGCCTGGGGGTGCCGGAGGATTTCGTCGGCGGGCGCACCACCAACGCATTGTCCGCGTTCAGCCGGCGCCACCCGCAGGTCAAGCTGGAGGTCACCAGCGGCCTGTGCCGCGATCTCAGCCAGGCCTACGACAACGGTGAACTCGACCTGGTGCTGCTCAAGCAGCGGCGCAACAGCCGCGAGGGCGTGGCCTGCTGGCCAGAGCGATTGCAGTGGATCGACAGCGCGCGCACGCCGTCCTTCGACCTCGATCCGATTCCGTTGGTGACCTTTCCGCCACGCGGGCTGTACCGCGACGACATGATCAGCGCGATCGAAGGCATGGGCCGGCGCTGGCGCATCAGCTTTACCAGTTCCAGCCTCAGCGGGATCCAGGCGGCGGTGGCCGACGGCATGGGCATCAGCCTGCTGCCCCCGCGGGCGGCGCTCGGCGAGCACCGGGTGCTGGGTGCCGGGCAGGGGCTGCCGGAGGTGGACAGCTACGAGATCGTGATCGTGCACCGGCCAACGGCGGACACGATGGTCAAGGCGCTGGCCGAGGTGCTAACCGGGTTGCTGGCGGTGCAGGCGATCTGACACCGCCAGCGAAACGATCAGTCCCCGCAGCAGTGTGGCTTGCCTTGGGCCCCGTCATAGCGATCATGATGCCGCACCCAATCCATCGTCCCTTCCTCGTTGCGCCCCAGCGGGGCCAGGTCGAGGAAGTTGTAGGCATTGACCAGGATGTCCAGCCCCCGGGCATAGGTGGAGTAGGTGTGGTACAGGCTGCCGTCGGCATCCCGGTAGAACGCGCTCAGCCCGGGCAACTCCGTCTCGTCGCCGGCATAGGGCTCGTAGTTGTACTGGGCGCTGCCATCGGTGGCGACAGTGACCCCGAAGTCCTGGTTGAAGGCGCTGCCGTGCGAGGAGTACCAGGGGAACTGCCAGCCCATGCGCTGGCGGAACGCCTGGAATTCGCCATAGGGTGCCCGTGACACCGCCACCAGCGACACGTCATGGTGGGCCAGGTGCAGGTTGGCGCCGTCGAAATGATCGGCGAGGAAAGAGCAGCCCGGGCAGCCTTCGCTCCAGCCCTCGGCGAACATGAAGTGATAGACCAGCAGTTGGCTGCGCCCGGCGAACAGCTCGGCCAGGCTCAGCTCACCGTGTGGGCCCTGGAAACGATAGTCCTGCTCCACCTGCACCCAGGGCAAGGCGCGACGGGCTGCGGCAAGTTCATCGCGTTGATGGGTAAAGGCTTTCTCGTGCAGCCAGAGTTGCCGGCGGCCGGCGAGCCATTGGCTGCGCGTGACCACGGCATGCTTGGGGGTGGAATGGCTCATGGGCGTGACTCCACGCTGGGGGTTCACCGAGTGGTCGAATGGCAGCGCGGACATTCGACGCTGGATTTTCCGTTGCCGACCAATGGTTGCTCCGCCCCCTCGATGCAGTCTCCCTGATGAACCTTTCATGACAAAACGTCGGTAGCAAAGCGCCACCCCCGTCAAAGCCATGGATACCGGCAAGGCATCTGGCCATCGGGCCGGTCGAGCCTTGGGGAACGGCCTGGGAGCGGGGCGATGGGGACTATGGAACGCTACACGAAAGTGGGGATGCAGGAGCTCGACCAGCGCCTGGCGAAGATCGTCGAGGCGGCGCGCAAGCAGCCGGTCTCGGTCTATCGCTACGGCGCGCCGTGGGTATGGATCGTCTCCCAGGAAGACTGGCAGGGCGCCCTGCGCGAGGTGGCCAGCTGCGTGCCGCCCGGGCATTCGCTGGCGCTGCTCAAGCCGCGTATCGAAGCCTTGCTGGATGAGCACCAGGCCGCGCTGGCGCTGCTGGCCGAGCAGCAGGGCATGATCATCGCCCCGCACACACTGATGCACGTGCTGCTGCTGCAGTTGCTGTATTCGGTGCCCAGCGAGAAGCAGCTCTACGAGCAGCTCAACTACAACCTGCTGTTCCGCTGGTTCGCCGGCCTGGAACTGAAATCGCGGGTGTGGAACTTCAGCCTGTTCAGTCATGACCTCGGCGTGCTGCTGGGCAGCGCCATGGCCGTGTCGCTGCTGCAGCGCATGGTCGACGAGGTGCTCGGCGCGAGCCTGCAGGCCATGCCCGAGTTCAGCCTCAACCTGGCCTTGCTGCACAGCTGGCTGGCACGTCACCAAGGTCAGGCCGCGCCTGACGCAAACCACTAGAAACCCAACGAATTCCTGGCGCTCAAGGGGGCGGTGTGGAGCATTTTTTCTTCAAGCGATGCGCCATGGGCGCAGGGCTGCTGTCGTGTCTGCTGGCGGTCGAGGTGGTCGCGGACGAGGCGCAGCGCCGGGTCGAGATCAATGAATATGTGGTGCGCGGCAATACGGTGCTCGACGCCCGGGCCATCGAAGAGGCGGTCTATCCCTACCTGGGGCCGGACAAGACCCTGGCCGACCTCGAAGGCGCCCGCGAGGCCCTGCAGAAAAGCTACCAGGCCCGTGGCTACCAGTCGGTGTTCGTCGAGCTGCCCGAGCAGAAGGTCGAGGGTGGCGTGGTCTACCTGCAGGTGAGCGAAACCAAGGTCGGGCGGGTGCGGGTGGTGGGCGCCAAGCATTACTCGCCGCTGGAGATTCGTGAACAGGTTCCGGCGCTGGAGGAGGGCAAGGTGCCCGACTTCGCCCAGGTGCAGGACGAACTGGCCACGCTCAACCGCACCCCGGGCCGCCAGGTCATGCCGCTGGTGCGCGAGGGCCAGCGGCCGGGCACCATGGATGTCGACCTGCAGGTCGAGGACAAGCAGCCCTGGCACCTGAGCCTGGGCCTGAACAACGATCACAGCGCCGACACCGAAAAGCTGCGCAGCGTCGTCAGCCTGGGCTACAACAACCTCTGGCAGGCCGGCCACAGCGTCTCGCTGACCTGGTTCACCGCGCCCCAGGACCGTGACAATGCCGAAGTCTGGTCCGGCTCCTACGCCGCACCCCTGAACGAGCGCTGGACCGTGCAGTTCTCCGGCTACCACTCCGACAGCAACGTCGCCACGGTGGGCGGCACCAACGTCCTGGGCAAGGGCCATTCCTACGGTGTTTCGGCAATCTACAACCTGCCGGGCGTCGGCGCCTGGGCCAACGCCCTGTCGATCGGCGTGGACTTCAAGGACTTCGACGAGCAGGTCGGCCTGGGCGCCAGCAGCGACAAGGTACCACTCAAGTACGCCCCCATCACCCTGGGCTATACCGGCTACCGCTTCACCGAGCAGGACCAGCTGAGCCTGGGCCTGAGCCTGGTGGCCGGCACCCGCAGCCTGCTGGGCTACGGCAGCGACGACGCCGAGTTCGACTACAAGCGCTACCGCGCCGATTCCAGCTTCGCCGCGCTCAAGGGCGACGGCAGCTACACCTTCGACTTCGCAGGCTCCTGGCAGAGCGCCTCGAAGCTGGCCTTCCAGCTGGCCTCGGGGCCGCTGGTGTCGAACGAGCAGTTCGCCGCGGGCGGTGCCACTTCGGTGCGCGGTTACCTGGCCGCCGAGCGTACCGGGGACGACGGCCTGCTGTTCTCCCAGGAGCTGCGCACCCCATCCATCGGCCGCTATGTCGGCAGCTACATCAGCGACTGGCGCTTCTATCTGTTCGCCGAAGGCGCCCAGCTGCGCCTGCAGGACGCGCTGCCCGAGCAGGACGACCGCTACAGCCTGGCCAGTGCTGGCATCGGCACCCGCGCCACGCTCAACGACTGGCTGTCCGGCAGCGTCGACTGGGCCGTGCCGCTCAAGGACGGCCCCAATACCGACAAGAACGCTTCCCGTGTGCACTTCAGTGTGCAGGCGACCTTCTGACTCACTGACCGGCATCGACCTGGAGACCTCTCATGCAACGCCTGATATTGACCTTGCTGCTGTGCCTGGGCTTCGCCCTGCCGGGCAGCGCCAGTGCCTGGTGGCAGGACGACTGGATGTACCGCAAGCAGATCGCCGTGGACGCCACGCCCCAGGGCGCCGGCCTGACCCAGGCGCTGGGCCGCACCGCGCTGCTGGTGCGCCTGCATACCGGCAACTTCAGCTTCGACGGCGTCAGCGAGACCGGTGCCGACATCCGCTTCGTCAGCGCCGATGACAAGACCGTGCTCAATCACCATGTCGAGCAGTTCGATCCGCTGATGGGCATGGCGCTGATCTGGGTGGATGTGCCACGCATAGAAGCGGGCCAGCGCCAGGAGCTGTGGATGTACTACGGCAACCCTAAAGCCCAGGCGCCTGCTGGCCAGCCCAGCTTCGACGCCGACTACACCGCGCTCTACCACTTCGACGGTGCCACCGCCCGCGACGCCAGCCCCTATGGCAATCAGCTGCAAGGGCCGACGGTGAGCGTCGACGGCGTCATCGGCCGGGCCATCCAGCTCGGTGGCCAGGGCCTGCAACTGCCGGCCAGCGCCTCGCTGCAACTGCCGGCGGGTGCGGCGTTCACCTTCAGCACCTGGCTGCGCCAGGACCAGGCGGTGGGCGAACAACTGCTGCTGGCCCGTCGCGAGGCTGGCCACAGTCTGTTGCTGGGCCTGGCCCAGGGCGTGCCTTTCGTCGAGGTCGACGGCCAGCGCGCCAGCGCCAGCCAGGCCGTGAGTGCCGGTCAGTGGCAACACCTGGCACTGGTGGGCGAGGGCGGCAACCTGAGCCTGTTGCTCGAAGGCCAGCCGGTGGCCCGCCTGGCCGCCAGTCTGGCGGCCTTCAACGGTGCCGTCGGCATCGGTGGTGAACTGCTGCCGCCCGAAGGCGAGGTGACCAGCCAGTTCGCGCCTTTTGTCGGCGCCCTGGACGAACTGCGCCTGTCCCGTGTGGCCCGCAGCCAGGCCGGCCTGCAGGCCGACGTGCTGGCCCAGGGCGCCGAGTCGCGCCTGGTGGTGTACGGCGTCGACGAGGAACAGTCGGGCTTCGGCTTCGGCGGCCTGGGCTTCCTGCTCAAGGCGGTGCCGGTGGACGCCTGGGTGATCATCGCCATCCTGGTGCTGATGATGGTGCAGTCGTGGGTGATCATGCTGCGCAAGCAGCGCACCCTCAGTCGCGTCACCGCCGCCAACACCCGCTTTCGCGAGCGCTTCGCCACGGTCGGCACGCGCCTGGAGCAGTTCGCCGACGATCAGGACCTGCATGGGCGGCTGACCGACTCCTCGCTGTGGCGCCTGTACCTGGTGGCCGTGCAGGAACTTCGCACCCGCCGCGCCCAGGGCGCCGACACCCGCGAAGTGTCCGCGGCCACCATCGAGGCCATCCGCTGCTCCATGGACGGCGTGCGCACCCGCGAGAACCAGGCGTTGTCATCGAAGTTGTCGACACTGTCCAACGCCATTGCCGGCGGCCCCTACATCGGCCTGCTGGGCACGGTGCTGGGGATCATGGTGGTGTTCCTCGGCACCGCCATGGCCGGCGACGTCAACATCAATGCCATCGCCCCGGGCATGGCCGCGGCGCTGCTGGCCACCGCCATGGGCCTGTTCGTCGCCATCCCCGCGCTGTTCGGCTACAACCGCCTGACCACGCGCAACCGCGAGGTCAGCGCCGACATGCGGGTATTCGTCGACGAGTTCATCACCCGCCTGGCCGAGCTGCACGGCGAGGGCCAGGCCGGTGAAGCGGCGCAGCGCCCGACCGGGCGCAGCGTCAACCCGTCGGTTCCGGCGTGAGGGCACAGCCATGGCATCCGTGAACAACGCCCATGACGACGACACCGACGCCGCGGTCGACAGCATCAACATCACCCCGCTGGTGGACGTGCTGATGGTGGTACTGGTGATGTTCATCCTCACCGCCACTGCGCAGGTCTCCGGGATCCAGGTGCAGCTGCCCAAGGCCAGCGCCACGGTGTCGCTGGCCCAGCCCAAGACCAAGGCGATCTCGATCAACGACGCCGGCCAGGTGTTTCTCGACGCCTACCCGGTGACGCTGCAGGAGCTGGAGGACCGCCTGCGCAGCGAGAAGGCGCGCAACCCCGACTTCCCGCTGATCGTGCGCGGCGACGCGGGCGTGCAGTACCAGAAGGTGGTCGAGGTGCTCGACCTGCTGCGCCGTCTCGAACTGGCCCAGGTCGGGCTGGTCACCGGCAAGCCGAACCAGGGGTGAGGGCAGGCATGGAACGTACAGCCAACCCCCGCCGCCTGCTGACCTGGGCCGTGCTCGCCGTTGCTGGCGCTGGCCTGGCCTGGCTGCTGTGGCAGTGGGCCAACGACATGGCCGGGGTGCGCCGCGAAGCGCCCAAGGTGCCGGCGATCATCCCGCTGCCGCCACCGCCGCCGCCGCCACCGCCGCCGCCGCCACCGCCCGAGCCGCCCAGGGAGCCCGAGCCGCCGGTCGAGGAGAAGATCGTCGAGCCGCAGCCGGTGCCCGAGGCCGAAGAGGTCAAGCCCGCCGAGGAGGCGCCCGATCCGGCCCAGGACCTGGCCGAGCCGATGCAGATGGACGGCGACGCGCAAGCGGGCGGCGACAGCTTCAACGTCGGCGCCGGCAAGGGCGGCGGCATGGCCGGTGGCGGCGGAGGGGGGCTGGGCAGCGGCACCTACAGCCAGTACCTGGCCTACGCGTTCCAGCGCCTGCTGCGCGACAACCCCGAGCTGCGCAACCTGGTGTTCAACCTGCAGGCCGAGATCTGGCTCAGTGCCGCGGGCGAGATCACCCGTGTCGAACTGCTGCGCGGCAGCGGCGAGCCGGAGGTGGACGCCCAGGTGCTCGCCGCCCTGCGCGGCGCCCGCGCCCTCGACCAGCGCCCGCCCGCCAACCTGACCTTGCCGGTGAAGATCGCCCTGCAGGGGCGCCGGCCATGAACAACGAAGCACGACTGACCCACAGGAGCTGCAAACCCATGAAGTGCCCAGTCAACCGATTGACCCTGGCGCTCGGCCTGCTGGCCGCCGCCACCGCGGTCGGTCCGACCGTCGCCCACGCCGCGCCGTCGGAGAACGCGACCGTCAACCTGATCCGTCTGCTGGTGGAGCAGGGCGTGCTCAAGCAGGACAAGGCCGACGCGCTGATCGCCCAGGCCGAACGCGAGGCCCAGCAGGCGCGGGTCGCCGCCAGCGCCGCGCCGATTGTCGCCCAGGCCCCGGCCGCCAACGGCGAGGTGCGCGTGCAATACGTGCCGGCCATCGTCCGCCAGCAGATCCGCGACGAGATCAAGGCCGAGGTGATGAGCACCGCCAAGCAGGAAAGCTGGGCCGCGCCCAACACCTTCCCGGACTGGGCCTCGCGCATCAGCTTCGACGGCGACCTGCGCCTGCGCTACGAGTCGCGCTCGTATGCCGACGGCAACAGCAACGAGATCGTCGATTTCGCCAAGCTCAATGAAAAGGGCCCCTACGACGTCAACCCCAACAGCAGCTCAAGCCTGCCGCCATTGCTCAACACCCGCGAGGACCGCGACAGCCTCCTGCGCCTGCGGGCGCGTTTCGGCCTCAAGGCGCAGCTGGCGGAGAACTGGGTGGCTGGCATCCGCGTCGCCACCGGCTCCAACAACAACCCGGTCTCGACCACCCAGAACCTCGGTGGCGGCTTCGGCAAGAAGGACATCTGGCTCGACCAGGGCTACGTCACCTGGACGCCGAGCGAGCGCCTGACGCTGACCGGCGGGCGGATCGCCAACCCGTTCATGTCCACCGACATCCTGTATTCCCACGACCTCAACTTCGATGGCGTGGCGGCGCTGTTCGACCAGCCGCTGGGCCATGATCTCAGCCTGTTCGGCACTGTCGGCGCATTCCCTGTGCAATACAGCGACGACAGCGCCACCAGCAACGGCCTGGACAAGGAAGATAGCGACAACAAGTGGCTGTACGGCGCGCAGTTGGGCGCGAAATGGGCGCTCAACGATAGCAATCGACTCAAGGGCGCGATGGCCTATTACCGCTTCGACGATATCGCCGGCGAGCGCTCCAGCCCATGCGCCCCGTGGGATGGCCAGCCGGGCTGTGACAGCGACGAATCCCGGCCGACCTTCATGCAGAAGGGCAACACCGTGTTCCTGCTCCGCGACATCACGCCGAATCCGGCCAACCCGGCGGCCACGCCGCAGCCGCAATTCGTCGGCATTGCCTCGGAGTTCGAGCTGCTCGATTTGAACCTGGTGTGGGACGCCGACCTGCCCCATGACTTCAAGCTGCGCAGCCAGGCCAACTACATCCACAACCTGGCCTACGACGAGGGCGACATGCGCAAGCGTTCGGCGGGACAACTGGCCAACAACGTCGACGAGAACGGCAACCTCAAGAGCGGCGGCGATGCCTGGATGCTCCAGTTCACCCTGGGCAACGCCCTGGACATGCGCAAGGCCGGCGACTGGAACCTGTTCGCCGGCTACAAGCGCATCGAGCCCGACGCGCTGCCGGACGGCTTCAACGATTCGAGCTTCCACCTCGGCGGCACCAACGCCAAGGGTTATTTCCTCGGTGGCAACTACGGCCTGGCCGACAACGTCTACGCTACAGCCCGTTGGTTGAGCAGCGAGGCGGTCTACGGCGCGCCGTTTGACATCGATGTGCTACAACTTGAAGTCAACACTCGGTTCTAGGGAAGGAGCACGGGCATGAACAAGGGAGCTTATCGCCACCGCTGCGCCTGGTTGATGCTGGCCTTGGGCGCAAGCCTGGCGGCCTCGGCGTCGGCCGAGACCCTCGAGGAACGTCTGCGCACCCAACTGCGCACCACCACGCAACAGCTGCAGGCCCTACAGAGCGAGCAAGCCCAGGCCAGCGCCGCCCGCCAGGCGGCCGAGCAGCAGCGCGACGCGGCTCAGGGCCAGGTGCGCGAACTGACCGCGCAACTGGCCAAGGCCCGCGGCCAGAGCGAGCAACTGGCTGGCCAGCAACAAGCCGTGCACAGCCAGGCCCAGGCGCTGGTGGCCAGCAGCAACGAACAACTGCACAAGTACAAGCAGGCCTATGACGAGCTGCTGGCGATGGCGCGCGCCAAGGAAAGCGAGCGCGCCACCCTGCAGGCGCAGTTGGGCGAGCGTGACGGCCAGGTGCAGCAATGCCAGGCCCGCAACCAGCAGATGTACGGGGTGGCCAAGGAGATGCTGGCCGCCTACGAGAAGGTCGATATCGCCGATGTCATGAAGATGCGCCAGCCATTCGCCGGTGGTGCCCGGGTCAAGTTCGAGGAGCTGGCCCAGGCCTATGGCGACAAGCTTTACGAAAGCCAGTTCGACGCCCCCAAGGGCGTGACCCAGTGACGTTTTCTCAACGCAAGGAAGTAAGCACATGACCGAAGTCACCCTGATCGAAACCGTTAGCGCCGACTCCCTGACCCAGTTGCTGCAGGATGCCGGCTGCCGGGTCAACCGCACCGAGCAGAACGCCGTGGTGCAACTGCTCAGCGCCAGCCAGGGCGTGGGTTATGCCGTACGTTTCGGCAACCGGGCCGCGGGCAAGGAGGGCGAGTTCCTCGACTTCACCTTCAGCTGCGCCCTGCGTATCCAGGGCGAGCTGCCGGCGGGCCTGGCCGAGCACTGGAACGCCAGCCGCCGCTTCGCCCGGCTGTCGGTGCAGGGCGAGTTCCTGGTGATGGAGCAGGATGTGGTGGTCGCCGATGGCGTCAGTCAGCAGCATTTGCTGGGCAGCCTGGTGCTGTGGGATCGGTTGCTGCAGGAACTGATCGTCTACCTGCGTGACTACAGCCGTAACGTGGCCGGCCAGCAACAAGCCCAGGCTGCCCACGACGAAGAGCGCGCCTCGTGACGGCGCGCACTTTCTGGGCCGGCGCCGGCGCGCTGGCCATTGTCGCGGTGGCGATTGCCCTGGCCTTGCGCCCTGGCGACGAGCCGGTGGCGGCGGCGCGTCCAGCGTCGCCAGCCGCGCTGGTGGCGGCCGACAAGGGTCCGGTATTGGCGCGTCTGGGCGAGCAGCAGGTTGGCAGTGGCGAGCTCAAGGCGCTGTTCGCCCAGTTGCCCGAGGAGGCCCGGGCCAGCCTGCGCGGCGACCGACCGGCATTGGAGGCCTGGATCCGCGCCCGCCTGGCGGAAAAGGCCCTGTACCAGCAGGCCGAGGCCCAGGGCTGGTTGCAGCGCCCGGAAATCCAGGTGCAGACCCGCGCGGCCACCGAGCAGATCGTCCTGCGCGACTACCTGAACTCGGTGAGCAAGGTGCCTGATGATTACCCCAGCGAGGCTGAGCTCAAGCAGGCCTACGAGGCGGGCAAGGCCGGGTTGCAACTGCCGGTGCGCTACCGCCTGAGCCAGATCTTCCTGCGGGTGGAAAATCCCAGGGACGACGAGGCCGTGCGCAAGCAGGCCCAGGCGCTGGCCAAGCAGGCCCAGGCTGCGGATGCGGACTTTGCCGCGCTCGCCCGTGAACACTCCCAGGATGCCGGCACGGCCTCCGCCGGCGGCGACACCGGACTGCAGGCCCTGGCGCAATTGCTGCCCGAGGTACGCGGGGTGGTGCCCAAGCTGAAGGTGGGCACGGTCAGCGACCCGGTGCAGAGTGTGGCGGGCTACCACATCATCAAGCTGGTCGAGCAGCAGCCCGCCAGGGCGGCGACCTTCGAGGAGGTGGCGCCACGTTTGCGCGAGTTGCTGCGCGCCCAGCGCCAGGAGCAGGTGGCCAAGGCCTATGTCGAGGGGATGTTCGACACGGCCACCCTGAGCATCGATGGCGCGGCGCTGAACCAGGTCCTGGAAAGCAGCAGCCGCTAGGCGCCAACAACCATGGAAGAACCGGGCCTGCCCAGGCGGGCCCGTGGGAGGCGAGGGATGCCGATCGATCTGTCCCCGGGGCGAGCCCTGGATACCGCCATGCCTGTCGTTCGTCCCCAGGTGCCGTTGGCCCTGGACGAACAGACCCTGAACTGTTTCCTGGTCACCGCGCGCTGCGGCTGTTTCATGCAGGCGGCGCGGCGGCTCAATCTCAAACCGGTGGCCCTGCGCAAACGCCTGGCGGCGCTGGAGGCGCGGCTGGGCTACAGCCTGTTCGTCAACCGCAACAACAACCCGGTGCTCAGCCAGCAGGGTGAACGCCTGCTGCTGATACTCCAGGCGCGCGAGCCGGTGGTGCCGCTGCCGCGAGAGCAAAGCGCGAGCGTGCGCTTGGCCGTGGCCGAGCCGCTGCTGCAGGACCTGCTGGGTCGCAACCTGATCAACTTCGTGCGCCAGCATGCCGGCATGCGTCTGGAGGTGGCCACCCTTGACGGTCGCCAGGCGCCCGAGCAGGTTGCCGATGTCGCCCTTTGGCTGGGCGATAGCAGCCACGGCGCCCGTGCTGGCAGTTTTGCCGGTGCCGCCCCCGAGGCCCTGGCCACCCTCGAGTACCTGCCGCATATCGCCAAGCGCTATGCCCGCGAGGCCAACCGGCCGACCAGCCTGGCGGACCTGCAGGACTACATGCTGGTGCAATGGCAGGGCGAAGCTGGCGTGCAGGCGCTGATGCCCTGGCAGGCGCTGTTGCGGACCCGTACAGCCGGTGTGACGCAGATCCAGGACTACGAGATGTACTGCCAGCTGATCAAGTGCAGCGCCAGCGTCGGCTTGCTGCCGCATTATGCGACGCACCTGGATCGTGGGCTGCTGGCTTTGCCGGGCCTGTTCCGCGAACCGATGCGGCGGCGGGTGTGGCTGGCGGTCAACGGCCAGACCGAGGCCGACCCGCTGGTCCAGGTGATGGTGGGGGCGATCCGGGCTGCCTTCGACGAACGGCGCGAGTGGTTCTGCAGCCCGTAGCTGCCGAACTCATCCTGCCTTGCGCAGGGTGAGGTTGATTCGTCGCTCGCCCATGCGTGGGTGCACGCCTGGCTTGATCGGCATTACGCCATGAAAGCGCAGGCGGTCTTCGCCGCCCCACACCAGCACGTCACCGTGATTCAGCGGGATGCGCTGGGGACGGTCCGAGCGCTGCAGGCCGCCGAACAGGAATACCGCTGGCAGACCCAGTGAGATCGAGACGATCGGTTGTCCGTAGTCTTGTTCGTCGCGGTCCTGGTGCAGGCTCAGACGGGTGCCGGGCAGGTAATGGTTGACCAGGCAGGCGTCCGGTATGAAGCCTTCGAAGCCTGCCAGTGCGGCGGCTCGGGTGGCCAGGTCGATGAGTACCTGGGGCAGGGCGGGCCAGGGTTTTGCGCTGACAGGGTCAATGGGGGTATAGCGGTAGCCGTTTTCGTCGCTGATCCAGCCCAGTGAGCCGCAGTTGGTCAGGGCCACGGCCATGCGCAGGCCACCGGGGGTTTGCATATGGCGAAATGGTGCTGCGCGGAGCACGGGGCGCAGGGCGTCCAGCAGGGGCTCGAGGTCGGGCAGGGCGAAGCCGGGCAGCAGCGTTGTCTGGAGGGCCAGGCGCTGGGGGTGGGGGGCGAAGAGGTCGAGGTTGGACTGGATCATGGTTGGCTTGGGGGAGGCCTGGGGGGGATATTGTAGCTCGCGCTGGTGGGTGTGGGGGGCTCGGATGGGTTTGAGTGTTTTAACTCTGGTGGCGTATTGTGTTTAAAGGTTTGTGGGTTGTTGATGTTGATGTTGATGTTGATGTTGATGTTGATGTTGATGTTAGGTGGTTTTGAAAGTTGTATGCGCATTCATTTGCGATGTCGACGCTTATTCACCTTTCCGCCCTTACGGCGGGTTACTTTGGTCTTGGCCAAAGTAACCAAAGCCGCTGCGCTCCATTCATCCGGCCCC
>NZ_JBSSDH010000030.1:0-30553 GCF_054060555.1 Pseudomonas sp. TE6283 | reverse complement strand
GGGCCCATCCTGGGCCCCAGCGCTTGACGGGCATCCATGCCCGTCACCTCCCTCCGCAAGGCCTGCGTTCGGCCTCCTGAAGTCGCGAAGTTACGGGCGGCGCCTGGGCTGGCGTAGCTATCGCTAGTGAGGAGGGGGTAGCCTTGCGATCAAGATCAAGATCGTTGGTGTCGCTTAATTCTTCGACTTCGAATGCCGCCAGCCCTGGTCAAGGAGCGCAAACATCACCACCAGCACCCCGGCCACCGCGAGGATCAACGCCACGCCATCGGTGGAGTGAGTCGCCGACCCGGCCACCAGCGCCAGCCCGCCCAGCGGCGCCAGGCCACCGGCCACGGCGGTACCGACCTCGCGCCCGGTGCCGAACCCCGACGAGCGGGTCTGGGTCGGGAACTGTCGGCTGAGGAACGAGCCCTGCGGGGCGAACATCATCGGCGCCAGGATCCCGGTGCCCACGGCAATGGCCAGGTAGATCATCATCGGCTCGCCGGTCGACAGCAGTTGCAGGAACGGGAAGGCGAACAGCGCCGACAGCAACCCGCCGAGCATCAGCACGGTCTTGCTGCTCCACTTGTCGCACAGCCAGCCGAAGAACGGCACGGCAAAGATCGCCACCAGGCTGGCCAAGGTCACCGACAGCGAGGTGACATGCGCCTCGACACCCTTGAACTGGGTCAGGTACGCCAGCGAGAAGGTCTTGAAGATGTAGCTCAGGGCGTTGTAGCCCACGGCCACGAAGAACACCACCGCCAGGCCCTTGAGGTCGTTCCGGAACAGCAGCTTGAGCGGCGACACCTGCGGCTTGTCGTCGGCCTTGTCCAGCTCCTTGAAGTCCGGGGTCTCGGGGATGCTCTTGCGCACCCACAGGCCCACCGCCACCAGGGCGATGCTGGCGATGAACGGGATGCGCCAGCCGCCGGCCAGCAGGAACTCGTTGCCGTTCATGGTCAGCAGGTACACGGTCAGCGACGACAGCAGCAGGCCCAGGTTCAACCCCAGCGCCGGCCAGGCGCCCTGGCTGCCGCGCTTGCCTTCGCTGGCGTGCTCGTAGGAGGTCACCGCCGCGCCGGACAGTTCGGCACCGGCGCCCAGGCCCTGGATGATGCGGATGATCACCAGCAGGATCGGCGCCCATATGCCGATGGTGGCGTAGCCGGGGATCAGGCCGATCAGCATGGTGCACAGGCCCATCATGCAGAAGGTGATCACCAGCACGTGCTTGCGCCCGAAGCGATCGCCCAGGTAGCCGAACAGCACGCCGCCGAAGGGCCGGGCGATAAAGCCGATGGCGAAGGTGGAGAACGCCAGCAGCGATGCCACCGCCGGGTTGCTCGGGTCGAAGAAGATCTTCGAGAAGACGATCGCCGCCATGGTGGCGTAGAGGTAGAAGTCGTACCACTCCAGCATCGAGCCGAAAATGGTCGCCGCCGCCACCTTGCGCAGGCGCTTGCGTTGCTGTTCGGGGGTTTCGCTCGCGGCCAGGGCCGTTTCGTGTACCGACATTGAGGTTTTCCTTGTTGTCTTTGTAATTGTGGATGCAGCGGGTGGATCAGCGGGCCTGGAGAATCTTCTCGGCGATCATCTGGCCGATGGGGATCGCCGAGGTGGCGGCGGGCGACGGCGCATTGCACACGTGCACCATGCGTGGCGTCTCGGCGAACAGGAAGTCGTGCACCAGGGTGCCGTCGCGCATCACCGCCTGGGCGCGGATGCCGGCTTCATAGGGCAGCAGGTCCTCGACTTCGAGGGACGGGCAATACTTGCGGCACTGCTCCAGGTAGCCGCGCTTGAACAGCGAATTCTTCATCTCGGTGGTGCCGGAACCGAGGTTGTTCCAGAGGGTTTTCCAGAAGCCCGGAAAGCGTGCGTACTCGGCGACATCGCGCCAGTTCACCGAGAACTTGCGGTAGTTCTCCCGACCAAAGCCGAGCACCGCGTTGGGGCCGACGGTGACGCTGCCGTCGATCATCCGCGTCAGGTGCACCCCGAGGAACGGCAGCTCCGGGTCGGGGATCGGGTAGATCAGGTGGCTGACGATCTGGTTCTTGCTCGCCGGCAGGCGGTAATACTCGCCGCGGAAGGGGATGATCTGATGGTCGATCCTGACCCCGGCCAGGCGCGCCAGGCGGTCGGACTGCAGACCGGCGCAGGCCACCAGCTGGCGGGCGCGCCAGGTGTTGCCGTCGGCGCTGATCGCGACGTGGTCGCCATGTTCCTGTATGGCGCGCACGGTGGTGGACAGGCGCAGTTCGCCGCCGGCCTGGCCGATCACCTTGGCCATGGCGTCGCACACTTGCTGGTAGTCGACGATTCCGGTGGCATCGAGGAACAACGCGCCCTTGCCGACGATGTTCGGTTCCCGCTCGCGAAGTGCGTCGGCATCCAGGCGCTCGACCTTCAGGCCGTTCTGCTGCGAGCGCTCGTACAGCGCCTGCATGCGCTGCGCCTCCAGGTCATTGGAGGCCACCAGCAGCTTGCCGCAGACCTCGAAGGCGATGCCGTGCGCGCTGCAGAAATCCTTGGTGGCCTGGGCGCCGCGCTTGCACAGGTCGGCTTTGAGGCTGCCGGGGGCGTAGTAGATGCCGGCATGGATCACGCCGCTGTTGTGGCCGGTCTGGTGACGGCCGAGGCTTGCTTCCTTTTCCAGGATCAGCAGCGAAGCGCCGGGGCGTCGTTCGAGCAGGGCCATCGCGGTGGCGAGGCCGACGATGCCGCCGCCGATGATGCAGTAGTCGTAGGTCATGCAGGGTACCTTGGTATTCTTGTCGGTGAATCTGCTTATCAGGTTGTCAGACTAAGTGGTGCGCGTGAAAGCCTCGCCAGGTCGCGATGGTGTTCTCCGGAGTCAGTCGAGGTCGGGAAGGTCGAGTTTCAGGCGCTTGGCCGAGGCGCGCAGGTGCGCTTCGGCGCAGCCGGCAGCCGCCTGGCGGTCGCCGTCGGCGATGGCCTGGTACAGTGCCCGGTGCTCGCGCAGGGCATCGGCCGAACCGCCCACTGCGGGGGTGGCGGAGTTTTCCCAGGCGGTGCGGCGGGCGGCGGCCAACTGGCCGCCGAGGAAATCGTGGAAAGCGACGAAGTAGTCGTTCTTGCTGGCTTCGGCGATGGCGCGGTGAAAGGCCACATCGGCGGCCGAGGCCGTGGCGAAGTCGCTGCGCGGGTCTTCCATGGTGCCCAGGGCTGCGGCCATGCGCTCGAGGTCGTCGGCGTCGCGGCGGCGGGCGGCGATGGCGGCGGCCTGGGTCTCGATCCACAGGCGCATCTCGAACATCTGCACCAGGTCCGGCTTGCGCCCCTGGCTGCCGGGGAAACGGAACACCGTGCCGCTGGGCGTCTGCGAGATGTACGAGCCGAGCCCGCGGCGGGCGATCAGCACCCCGTCGGCCTTGAGCTGCGCCACGGCCTCGCGCACCACCGAGCGGCTGACATTGAGCTGTTCAGCCAGTTGCTGTTCGGTGGGCAGGCGCGATTCGGCGGCCAGGCGGCCGGAATCGATCTCGGCGCGGATGGCGCTGACGACCCTTTCGACGAGGGTGTCGGGGCGCTGGAGCTCTAGCATGGACAGGGGTTCTTATTGGTCAGGTTGTCAGACAATGCCTGTCTCGATAGTGGCCTGTCAATCTCCTGAAGGCTTGCGCGGTCCCTGTAGGATCGGCCTTGTGTCGCGAAAGGGCCGCATACCGGCCCTGGCGATTTCTGCTTCGCCGCCGAGATCCTGGGGCCGCTGCGCGGCCCTTTCGCGACACAAGGCCGCTCCTACAGAGGCGATGTAACAGCTCAGATTTCGGACACGAATGTCCCGGTCCCGGCAAGGATGTTCTGCAAAGTTTCCTTCACTTCATCCAGGTCGGTTCCGGCGCTGGTCAGAATGATCTCCAGCGTTTCATCCCCCTTCAGCGCATCACGATCCCCCGCCGCCACCTCGATCAGCAGCCGCTGCGCGCTCAGGGTCACCTTCAGCCCGTCCAGGGTCGACGGCTCGTCATCCAGGGTCAGGTCGACGGTGTCCTCGTCCGGATAACGGGTCAGCAGGAACATCTGGCCCTTGTCGCTGTGGCAGCACAGGGTCGCCATGTTGTCTTCCTCGTCGTCGCAGGGGGTGGCGAAGAGCAGGGCGGTTTTCAGTTGCATGGGCGGCTCGGGTCAATGGCAAAGGAAAGGAATTCTGACAGCCTTGGCGGCCGCGATAAACGTAAAGTTACCGCGCATTGACCGAAATTGTCGCAGCGCTGCAAGCCGCGGTGACCGTTCAGTCGTTAAGCTGCCCAGTCGGTGGACATGACGTTCATGTCCAACGCCTGGTTTTACCGTCCGGCTTGCCGCGGGTTGGCTATCGTTGATCCGTACCGGCGGACGTACGCGACGCTTCACCTATAACAAAGCCCAAGCGGAGTACCACAGATGGCGTTTTTCACCGCAGCCAGCAAAGCCGACTTCCAGCATCAACTGCAGACGGCCCTGGCGCAGCACATCAGCGAACAGTCCCTGCCACAAGTGGCGCTGTTCGCCGAGCAGTTCTTCGGCATCATCTCTCTGGACGAACTCACTCAGCGCAGGCTGTCGGACCTTGCCGGCTGCACGCTGTCCGCCTGGCGCATCATCGAGCGCTTCGACCCCGAACACCCGCAGGTGCGGGTCTACAACCCTGATTACGAACGCCACGGCTGGCAATCGACCCATACCGTGGTCGAGGTGCTGCACCACGACCTGCCATTCCTGGTCGACTCGGTGCGCACCGAACTCAACCGCCGCGGCTACAGCATCCACACCCTGCAGACCACCGTGCTCAGCGTGCGCCGCGGCGCCAAGGGCGAGCTGGTCGAGCTGCTGCCAAAAGGCACCCAGGGCGAGGGCGTCCGTCATGAGTCGCTGATGTACCTGGAGATCGACCGCTGCGCCAATGCCGCCGAGCTCAATACCTTGAGCATGGAGCTGGAGCAGGTGCTGGCCGAAGTGCGCGGCGTGGTCGCCGACTTCGAGCCGATGAAAGCCAAGATCCGCGAGCTGCTGGAGTTGGTGGAACAGAACGCCTTCGGCCCGGCGCAGAACGACAAGGCCGAGGTCAAGAGCTTCCTGTCGTGGCTGCTGGACAACCACTTCACCTTCCTCGGCTACGAAGAGTTTACTGTCGAGTCCGATGCCGACGGCGGCCACCTGGTCTACGACGAGGCCTCGTTCCTGGGCCTGGCCCGCCTGCTGCGCGCAGGCCTGGGCGCCGACGACCTGCGCATCGAGGACTACGCCGTCGCCTACCTGCGCGAGCCGCGCCTGCTGTCGTTCGCCAAGGCCTCGCAGCCAAGCCGCGTGCACCGCCCGGCGTACCCGGACTACGTGTCGATCCGCCAGATCGACCAAGACGGCAAGGTCATCAAGGAATGCCGCTTCATGGGCCTGTACACCTCGTCGGTGTACGGCGAGAGCGTGCACACCATCCCGTACATCCGTGGCAAGGTCGCCGAGGTCGAACGCCGTTCCAACTTCGACCCCAAAGCCCACCTGGGCAAGGAGCTGGCCCAGGTCCTCGAGGTGCTGCCGCGCGACGACCTGTTCCAGACCCCGGTCGACGAACTGCTCAGCACTGTCATGTCGATCGTGCAGATCCAGGAGCGCAACAAGATCCGCGTGTTCCTGCGCAAGGACCCGTACGGCCGCTTCTGCTACTGCCTGGCTTACGTGCCACGTGAGATCTACTCCACCGAGGTGCGGCAGAAGATCCAGCAGGTGCTGATGGAGCGCCTGAAGGCCACCGACTGCGAGTTCTGGACCTTCTTCTCCGAGTCGGTGCTGGCCCGCGTGCAGCTGATCCTGCGGGTGGACCCGAAGAACCGCATCGACATCGATCCGCAGCAGCTGGAAAACGAAGTGATCCAGGCCTGCCGTTCGTGGCAGGACGATTTCTCGGCGCTGGTGGTGGAGAACTTCGGCGAGGCCCACGGCACCAACATCCTGGCCGATTTCCCGAAAGGCTTCCCGGCCGGCTATCGTGAGCGCTTCGCCGCGCACTCGGCCGTGGTCGACATGCAGCATGTGCTGAACCTGTCCGAAGCCAAGCCGCTGGCCATGAGCTTCTACCAGCCGCTGACCCAATTGGGCGAGCGCCAGCTGCACTGCAAGCTGTACCACGCCGATACGCCGCTGGCGCTGTCGGACGTGCTGCCGATCCTGGAAAACCTCGGCCTGCGTGTGCTCGGCGAGTTCCCGTACCGCCTGCGCCACGCCAGCGGCCGCGAGTTCTGGATCCACGACTTCGCCTTCACCTACAGCGAAGGCCTCAATCTTGATATCCAGCAGCTCAACGACACCTTCCAGGACGCCTTCGTCCATATCGTCAAGGGCGACGCCGAAAACGATGCCTTCAACCGCCTGGTGCTGACTGCTGGCCTGCCGTGGCGCGACGTGGCGCTGCTGCGCGCCTATGCCCGCTACCTCAAGCAAATTCGCCTGGGCTTCGATCTGGGCTACATCGCCAGTACCCTGAACAACCACACCGACATCGCCCGCGAGCTGACCCGGTTGTTCAAGACCCGCTTCTACCTGGCGCGCAAGCTGACCCAGGAGGACCTGGACGACAAGCAGCAGCGCCTGGAGCAGGCGATTCTCAGCGCCCTGGATGAGGTCCAGGTACTCAACGAGGACCGCATCCTGCGTCGCTACCTGGACCTGATCAAGGCCACCCTGCGCACCAACTTCTACCAGCCGGACGCCAACGGCCAGAACAAGTCGTACTTCAGCTTCAAGTTCAACCCCAAGCTGATCCCGGAGCTGCCGAAACCGGTGCCGAAATTCGAGATCTTCGTCTATTCGCCACGGGTCGAGGGCGTGCACCTGCGCTTCGGCAACGTCGCCCGCGGCGGCCTGCGCTGGTCGGATCGCGAAGAGGACTTCCGCACCGAAGTGCTCGGCCTGGTCAAGGCTCAGCAGGTGAAGAACTCGGTGATCGTGCCGGTGGGCGCCAAGGGCGGCTTCCTGCCGCGCCGCCTGCCGCTGGGCGGCAGCCGTGACGAGATCGCCGCCGAAGGCGTGGCGTGCTACCGCATCTTCATCTCCGGCCTGCTCGACATCACCGACAACCTCAAGGACGGTGGCGTGGTGCCGCCGGCCAACGTGGTGCGTCACGATGAGGACGATCCGTACCTGGTGGTGGCGGCCGATAAAGGCACCGCGACCTTCTCCGACATCGCCAACGGCATCGCCATCGACTATGGCTTCTGGCTGGGCGACGCCTTCGCCTCTGGCGGCTCGGCCGGCTACGACCACAAGAAGATGGGCATCACCGCCCGTGGTGCCTGGGTCGGCGTGCAGCGACACTTCCGCGAACGCGGCATCAACGTGCAGGAAGACCCGATCACCGTGGTCGGTGTCGGCGACATGGCCGGCGACGTGTTCGGCAACGGCCTGCTGATGTCCGACAAGCTGCAACTGGTGGCCGCGTTCAACCACCTGCACATCTTCATCGATCCGAATCCGGATCCCGCCACCAGCTTCGTCGAGCGCAAGCGCCTGTTCGACCTGCCGCGCTCGGCCTGGAGCGACTACGACACCAGCATCATGTCCGAAGGCGGCGGGATCTTCCCGCGCAGCGCCAAGAGCATCGCCATCAGCCCGCAGATGAAGGAACGCTTCGCCATCGAGGCCGACCGCCTGACCCCGACCGAGCTGCTGCACGCGTTGCTGCAGGCGCCGGTGGACCTGCTGTGGAACGGCGGTATCGGCACCTACGTCAAGGCCAGCAGCGAAAGCCACGCTGATGTCGGCGACAAGGCCAACGACGCCCTGCGCGTAAACGGCAACGAGCTGCGCTGCAAGGTGGTGGGCGAGGGCGGCAACCTGGGCATGACCCAGCTCGGCCGGGTCGAGTTCGGCCTCAACGGCGGCGCCACCAACACTGACTTCATCGATAACGCCGGCGGCGTGGACTGCTCCGACCACGAGGTCAACATCAAGATCCTGCTCAACGAAGTGGTGCAGGGTGGCGACATGACCGAGAAGCAGCGCAACCAGCTGCTGGGCAGCATGACAGACGAAGTCGCAGGGCTGGTGCTGGGCAACAACTACAAGCAGACGCAAGCGCTGTCGCTGGCTGCCCGCCGCGCCCGCGAGCGAATCGCCGAGTACAAGCGCCTGATGGCCGACCTCGAGGCCCGTGGCAAGCTGGACCGCGCCATCGAGTTCCTGCCCACCGAAGAGCAACTGGCCGAGCGCCTGGCCGCCGGTCACGGCCTGACCCGCGCCGAGCTGTCGGTGCTGATCTCGTACAGTAAGATCGATCTCAAGGAGCAACTGCTCAAGTCGCTGGTGCCGGACGACGACTACCTGACCCGTGACATGGAAACGGCCTTCCCGCCGTCGCTGGTAAGCAAGTTCGCCGACTCGATGCGCCGCCATCGCCTCAAGCGCGAGATCGTCAGCACCCAGATCGCCAACGACCTGGTCAACAACATGGGCATCACCTTCGTCCAGCGCCTGAAGGAGTCCACCGGCATGAGCCCGGCGAACGTCGCCGGCGCCTATGTGATCGTGCGCGACATCTTCCACCTGCCGCACTGGTTCCGCCAGATCGAGGCTCTGGACTACCAAGTCCCTGCCGAGATCCAGCTGACCCTGATGGACGAGCTGATGCGCCTGGGCCGCCGCGCCACCCGCTGGTTCCTGCGCAGCCGCCGCAACGAGCAGGACGCGGGTCGCGATGTCGCCCACTTCGGGCCGAAGATCGCGCAGTTGGGCCTGAAGCTGGACGAGTTGCTGGAAGGTCCGACCCGTGAGCGTTGGATGGTCCGCTACCAAGGCTTCGTCGAGGCCGGCGTGCCGGAACTGCTGGCGCGCATGGTGGCGGGCACCACCCACCTGTACACCCTGTTGCCGATCATCGAGGCCTCGGACGTCACCGGTCACGATCCGGCGCAGGTGGCCAAGGCCTTCTTCGCCGTGGGCAGCTCGCTGGACCTGACCTGGTACCTGCAGGAAATCAGCAACCTGCCGGTGGAGAACAACTGGCAGGCCCTGGCCCGCGAGGCGTTCCGCGACGACATCGACCTGCAGCAGCGGGCGATCACCATCTCGGTGTTGCAGATGGCCGACGCGCCGCAAGACATGGATGCACGGGTGGCGCTGTGGTGCGAGCAGCACCGGGTGATGGTCGAGCGCTGGCGCGCCATGCTCGACGACCTGCGCAATGCCACCGGCACCGACTATGCGATGTACGCGGTGGCCAACCGCGAGCTGGTCGACCTGGCGATGAGCGGGCAGGCGGCGGTGATTCCGTCCTGAGCCTGGCGTTGAGGTAAAAGAAAGCCCCGGCAGTGATGCCGGGGCTTTTTCATATCTGCTGGCACAATCCCTGTGGGGGCGGTGTGTTATTTGAACCTGCGCTCCACGCCTTTCTCCACCAGAATCTTCGCCGAGATCTCTTCCACCGAGAAATGCGTGGAGTTGATGTTGGGAATGTTCTCCCGACGGAACAGGTTCTCCACCTCGCGCACCTCGAACTCGCACTGGGCAAAGCTCGAGTAGCGGCTGTTGGGCTTGCGTTCGTGGCGGATGGCGGTCAGGCGATCGGGGTCGATGGTCAGGCCGAACAGCTTGCTGTGGTGCTTCTTCAGCACCGCCGGCAGTTGCAGGCGCTCCATGTCGTCCTCGGTCAGCGGATAGTTGGCGGCGCGGATGCCGAACTGCATGGCCATGTACAGGCAGGTCGGGGTCTTGCCGCAGCGCGACACACCGACCAGGATCAGGTCGGCCTTGTCGTAATAGTGGGTGCGCGCGCCGTCGTCGTTGTCGAGGGCAAAGTTGACCGCCTCGATGCGCTCCATGTAGTTGGAATTGCCGCCGATCGAGTGGGACTTGCCCACGGAATACGACGAATGGGCGGTCAATTCCTGCTCGAGCGGGGATAAAAACGTCGAGAAGATGTCGATCATGAAGCCATTGGACGTGGCCATGACCTCGCGGATGTCCTGGTTGACGATGGTGTCGAAAATGATCGGACGCACCCCGTCGCGCTCGGCCGCGGCGTTGATCTGCTGGACCATGGCCCGGGCCTTGTCCAGCGTGTCGATGTAGGGGCGTGTGAATTTATTGAACGGAATGCTCTCGAATTGTGCGAGCAGGCTCTGGCCCAGCGTTTCTGCAGTGATGCCGGTACCGTCGGAGATGAAGAACGCGGTTCGTTTCATTTGCACCTGGGGGCCTTAAGCTGCCGAAGATTTCTGGATATGATAGGTTCGGTTTGCCGAACGCGGTTGCTCGGCATTCTCACTTATTTTCCAGGTCCAGGCCACAAGCGTCCGGCCCAGTCAGTCAGGCAGGCGGGCGCCCTTGAGCTTTTCCAATACAGTTAGTGGAGAGATCACCTTGGTAGAGTACGTAGTTTCCCTCGATAAGCTCGGCGTCCATGATGTGGAGCATGTGGGGGGCAAGAACGCATCCCTGGGCGAGATGATCAGTAACCTCGCAGGTGCCGGTGTCTCGGTGCCGGGCGGCTTTGCCACTACGGCTCAGGCGTACCGCGATTTTCTCGAACAAAGTGGCCTCAACGACCGCATCCACGCGGCGCTCGATGCGCTGGACGTCGATGACGTCAACGCCCTGGCCAAGACCGGCGCGCAGATCCGCCAGTGGGTGATGGAAGCCGATTTCCCGGCGCGTCTGGATTCGGAAATCCGTACGGCCTTCGCCGAGATGGCCGGCGGCAATGAAAACATGGCGGTGGCCGTGCGTTCCTCGGCCACCGCCGAAGACCTGCCGGATGCCTCCTTTGCCGGCCAGCAGGAGACCTTCCTCAACATTCGTGGCGTCGACAACGTGATCCGCGCGGCCAAGGAAGTGTTCGCGTCGCTGTTCAACGACCGCGCCATTTCCTACCGCGTGCACCAGGGCTTCGACCACAAGCTGGTGGCCCTGTCCGCCGGCGTGCAGCGCATGGTCCGCTCCGAGACCGGCACCGCCGGTGTGATGTTCACCCTCGACACCGAGTCGGGCTTTCGCGACGTGGTGTTCATCACCGGCGCCTACGGCCTGGGCGAAACCGTGGTGCAGGGTGCGGTCAACCCTGACGAATTCTACGTGCACAAGCAAACCCTGCAGGCCGGCCGCCCAGCGATCCTGCGCCGCAACCTGGGCAGCAAGGCGATCAAGATGGTCTACGGCGACGAGGCCAAGGCCGGTCGTTCGGTCAAGACCGTCGAGGTCGAGCGTGCCGAGCGCGCGCGCTTCTGCCTGAGCGACGCCGAAGTCAACGAACTGGCCAAGCAGGCAATGATCATCGAGCAGCACTACCAGCGCCCGATGGACATCGAGTGGGCCAAGGACGGTGACGACGGCAAGCTGTACATCGTCCAGGCCCGCCCTGAGACCGTGAAGAGCCGTTCCAGCGCCAATGTCATGGAGCGCTACCTGCTGAAAGAGAAAGGCACCGTGCTGGTCGAGGGCCGCGCCATCGGCCAGCGCATCGGCGCCGGCAAGGTCCGCGTGATCAACGATGTCTCGGAAATGGACAAGGTCCAGCCGGGCGACGTACTGGTCTCGGACATGACTGACCCGGACTGGGAGCCGGTGATGAAGCGCGCCAGCGCCATCGTCACCAACCGCGGCGGGCGTACCTGCCACGCGGCGATCATCGCCCGTGAACTGGGCATCCCGGCTGTCGTCGGCTGCGGCAACGCCACCCAGGTCCTGAAAGACGGCCAGGGCGTCACTGTATCCTGCGCCGAAGGCGATACCGGCTTCATCTTCGAAGGTGAGCTGGGCTTCGACGTCAAGCAGAACTCGGTCGATGCCATGCCGGAACTACCGTTCAAGATCATGATGAACGTCGGCAACCCGGACCGCGCCTTCGACTTCGCCCAGTTGCCCAACGCCGGTGTCGGCCTGGCGCGCCTGGAGTTCATCATCAACCGCATGATCGGCGTGCACCCCAAGGCGCTGCTCAACTACGCCGGCTTGCCGCCGGAGCTGAAGGAAAGCGTCGACAAGCGCATCGCCGGCTACGACGACCCGGTCGGCTTCTATGTCGAGAAGCTGGTCGAGGGCATCAGCACCCTGGCTGCGGCCTTCTACCCGAAAAAGGTCATCGTGCGCCTTTCGGACTTCAAGTCCAACGAGTACGCCAACCTGATCGGCGGCAAGCTCTACGAGCCGGAAGAAGAGAACCCGATGCTGGGCTTCCGCGGTGCCTCGCGCTACATCAGCGAGTCGTTCCGTGACTGCTTCGAGCTCGAGTGCCGTGCGCTGAAGCGCGTGCGCAACGAGATGGGCCTGACCAACGTCGAGATCATGGTGCCATTCGTGCGTACCCTGGGCGAAGCCAGCCAGGTTGTCGACCTGCTCGCCGAGAACGGCCTGGCCCGCGGCGACAACGGCCTGCGCGTGATCATGATGTGCGAGCTGCCGTCCAATGCCATCCTTGCCGAAGAGTTCCTCGAGTACTTCGACGGCTTCTCCATCGGCTCCAACGACCTGACCCAGCTGACCTTGGGCCTGGACCGCGACTCGGGCATCATCGCCCACCTGTTCGATGAACGTAACCCGGCCGTGAAGAAGCTGCTGGCCAACGCCATTGCCGCGTGCAACAAGGCCGGCAAGTACATCGGCATCTGCGGCCAGGGCCCGTCGGACCACCCGGACCTGGCCAAGTGGCTGATGGAGCAGGGCATCGAGAGCGTGTCGCTGAACCCGGACTCGGTGCTCGAGACCTGGTTCTTCCTGGCCGAGGGCCAGGGCGCGGCCTGATGCGCTGAAGGCAACACACTGTGGGAGCGGGCTTGCCCCGCGATAGCGCCAGATGGGACAGCAGTGTCTGCAGGTCTGGCTCAATCGCGGGGCAAGCCCGCTCCCACGTTCAAGTCACCTGTTTTTTCGTGAACCCATGCAAAGCAGCTCCACCCAATTCCCCGTCGCGTTGCTCAGTGCCGAGCGCCGCGGCGACCTCAGCGAAGATGTCTATCGGATCAAGGCCGGCAACAGCCCCGACCCGAGCGTCGAGCTGGCCGTCACCCGCCTGGGCCTGGCCGACCAGGATCGCGTGCAGGGCGTGCCGGTCATCCTCCTGCACGGCAGTTTCTCCAACCGGCGCTTCTGGTACTCGCCCAAGGGCATCGGCCTGGGCGCCTACCTGGCCCGCGCCGGGTTCGATGTGTGGATCCCGGAGATGCGCGGCCATGGCCTGTCGCCGCGCAACCGCGACTGGCGGCAGAACCGCGTGGCCGACTATGCCCGCTACGACCTGCCGGTAATCGGCGCTTTCGTTCGCGAGCAGGCCGGGCAGGCGCCGCACTGGGTCGGCCACTCGCTGGGTGGCACCACCCTGGCGGCGGCCCTGGGCAGCGGTTACCTGGATACCGCGCTGGTGGCCAGTGCGGCGCTGTTCGGCACCCAGGTCAGCCGGGTCTACTGGCCGCTGAAAGTGCCGCCGGTGGAGTGGGGCGCGCGGGTGTTGCTCAAGCGCTTCGCGCAGATCTCGGGCTCGCGCCTCAAGCGTGGTCCTGAGGACGAACCCATCGGCTTGGCCTTGGAGAGCCTGCGCTGGAATGGCCTGTTCGGCCGCTTCGGCGACAAGGACAAGGACTGGTGGGCGGGCCTGGCCGAGGTCGAGGTGCCGCTACTGGCGGTGGCCGGGGCCGGCGACTTCCAGGACCCGGTGTGGGCCTGTCGCAAGCTGTTCGAGCAGTTCGGCGGTGACGCCAGGCAGTTCCTGCGCCTGGGGCGCGAGGAGGGCTTCGAGGCCTTCGGGCATGTCGACATGCTGGTCAGCAAGGCGGCGCAAACCCAGGTGTGGCCGCTGGTGGAGCGCTGGTTGAGGGATCCGCGGGTGCCGGTGCATGCCTCGACGGTGGTGATGGAGCCGGTGCCCGCCAATTGATTGCGTGTCGGCATCTTCGCAGGTAAAGGCGAACTGACTGCTCGGTCCCGGATGACTGCCGGCCTCCTGCGGTGTAGCCTTGCTCCACATCCGCTTTCGTTGTGACTGACAGGAGTTTCCCATGCAGCATTACGTAACGCCCGACCTGTGCGACGCCTACCCGGACCTGGTCCAGGTGCTCGAACCCATGTTCAGCAACTTCGGCGGTCACGACTCGTTCGGTGGCCAGATCGTCACCATCAAGTGCTTCGAGGATAACTCGCTGGTGAAGGAGCAGGTCGAGCTCGACGGCAAGGGCAAGGTCCTGGTGGTCGACGGTGGTGGCTCGCTGCGCCGCGCGCTGCTGGGCGACATGCTCGCCGAGAAGGCTGCGAAGAATGGCTGGGAAGGCTTGCTGATCTACGGCTGCGTGCGTGACGTGGACGTGCTGGCGCAGACCGATGTCGGCATCCAGGCCCTGGCCAGTCACCCGATGAAGACCGACAAGCGCGGCATCGGCGACCTCAATGTCGCGGTGACCTTCGCCGGCGTGACCTTCCGCCCGGGCGAGTACGTGTATGCCGACAACAACGGCGTGCTGGTCTCGCCAAGCCCGCTGAAGATGCCCGAGTGACGCGCCGTACACCGATGGAGCTTTGATGTTCGAGGAAGACAACGCGCAGTGGGGCCTGGTGCATGCCCTGGTGCTCGATGGCAAGGGTGGCGCGCGCTCGATCGCCCGCACCGAGCTGGACGACCTGCAATTGCAGCCCCAGGAAAGCCTGTGGCTGCACTGGGATCGCAGTCACCCGCAGACCCGCACCTGGTTGCTTCACGACAGCGGCTTGAGCGAGTTCGCCTGCGAGCTGCTGCTGGAGGAGAACACCCGCCCGCGCCTGCTGCCATTGGCCGACGAGCAAATGCTGCTGTTCCTGCGCGGGGTCAACCTCAACCCAGGCGCCGAGCCCGAGGACATGGTCTCGGTGCGCATCTTCGCCGAGGCGCGGCGGGTCATTTCCCTGCGTCTGCGGCCCCTGCGGGCGAGTGACGAGGTCTTGCAGCAACTGGACGAGGGCAGGGGGCCGAAGACTGCCTCCGAACTGCTGTTGCTGATGGGCGAGCTGTTGACCGAAAAGGTCCAGGCGCTGGTCAGTGACCTGTCAGAAGCGGTCGATCTGGAAGAAGAAAAGGCAGAATCCGACGAACGGTATTCTCCGGCCCAGGGCAGCCTGCAGCAGATACGTCGCCGCGCCGCCGGCCTGCGGCGTTTCCTCGCGCCACAGCGCGACATCTATGCCCAGCTGTCGCGCAATAAATACAGCTGGTTCGCCGATGCCGATGGGGACTACTGGAACGAGCTGAACAACAGCCTGATCCGCTACCTCGAAGAGCTCGAGCTGGCCCGCGAGCGCGCCGCGCTGGTGCTGGAAAGCGAGGACCGGCGGCGCAGCGAGCGGATGAACCGGACCATGTACCGGTTCGGTATCATCACCTGCATCTTCCTGCCCATGAGCTTTATTACCGGGCTGCTGGGGATCAATGTCGGCGGTATTCCCGGTGCGCAAAACCCCTATGGCTTCCTGTTCGCCTGCATCGTCGTGCTGGGGCTGGCAGCAGGGCAGTGGTGGTTGTTTCGGCGGTTGCGGTGGGTTTGACATCGAAGGGGCTGCTGCGCAGCCCATCGCGACACAAGGCCGCTCCTACAGGGATCGCGTTTGCCTGTGGGAGCGGCCTTGTGTCGCGATGGGGCGCGCAGCGGCCCCTGAATAGTGGCCAGCTGAGGCAATTTGAAACATTCGTCCCAGTGGCAGGTGTGACCCGTCGTCACCAGCCCTCGTCTTTGACTGACATTGCGCGAGGTGCCCATGCACGATCCGTTTGAAGAATCCCTGCGCGACCTGCTCAAGGCGTCGCCGTCCGGCCAGGACCGCGACGACGCCGCCTGCCTGGGTCGCGTGCTCAAGACCGCCAACCGACAGGTCGGCGCGGGCGATCTGTTCAGCCTGCTTGGCCGCTGGAGCCAGGCGCTGCTGATCGCCGTGAACAATGGTTCGGCGCACGTCGCGCCGGTCCGTCGCAACTCTACCCGCAAACCTGCCGCCGGCAGCAACGCAGATAAGGCCGATTGAATATGGAACTCGATCTCTGGACCCAGAGCCTGGTCACCGCCATGACTGCCCTTTGGACCAAGGTGGCGAACTTCATCCCCAACCTGTTCGGCGCGCTGGTCGTGGTGCTGCTCGGCTTCGTCGTGGCCAAGCTGCTCGACACGCTGCTGTCCAAGGTGCTCGCCAAGTTCGGCCTGGATCGCCTGATGAGCGGTACCGGGCTGACCAAGATGCTCGCCCGGGTCGGCATCCAGGTGCCGATCTCGACCCTGATCGGCAAGATCGTCTACTGGTTCGTGCTGCTGATCTTCCTGGTCTCGGCCGCCGAATCCCTGGGGCTCGAGCGGGTCTCGGCGACCCTCGACATGCTCGCCCTGTACCTGCCCAAGGTGTTTGGCGCGGCGCTGGTGCTGCTGGCCGGCGTGCTCCTGGCGCAACTGGTCAACGGCCTGGTGCGCGGCGCCGCCGAGGGCATTGGCCTGGAATACGCCGCCGGCGTCGGGCGCATCGCCCAGGGCCTGGTGATCATCATCAGCATTTCGGTGGCCATCAGCCAGCTTGAGGTCAAGACCGACCTGCTGAACCACGTGATCGTCATTGGCTTGATTACCGTTGGTCTGGCAATTGCGCTGGCCATGGGCCTGGGCAGCCGGGAAATCGCCGGGCAGATCCTGGCCGGCATCTATGTGCGCGAGCTGTACCAGGTCGGCCAGCAAGTGCGTATTGGCGAGGTCGAAGGCCACATCGAGGAGATCGGCACGGTCAAGACGACCCTGCTGACCGATGAGGGCGAACTGGTGTCGCTGTCTAATCGCGAGCTGCTCGAGCAGCGCGTGAATAGCCGCTAACCGCGCAAAAGCTGTTAATGTATGCCGCCGCAAAAATCGGCCCAGGGGCCGAGCGGCGACATTGACCTGACTGTCGGCCAGATCCGTTTTGAATAAAGTTCATTCGCCGCCCATGCGCTATGACCCCCGCGAGCTCACCGACGAGGAGTTGGTGGCGCGATCGCATGAGGAGCTGTTTCACGTCACCCGCGCCTACGAGGAGCTGATGCGCCGCTACCAGCGCACGCTGTTCAACGTCTGCGCGCGCTACCTGGGGAACGATCGGGATGCCGACGATGTCTGTCAGGAGGTGATGCTCAAGGTGCTCTACGGGCTGAAGAACTTCGAGGGCAAGTCCAAGTTCAAGACCTGGCTCTACAGCATCACCTACAACGAATGCATCACCCAGTACCGCAAGGAGCGTCGCAAGCGCCGGCTGATGGATGCCCTGAGTCTGGACCCTGTCGAAGAGGCGTCCGAGGACAAGGCACCGAAGCCGGAGGAAAAAGGCGGGCTGGACAGATGGCTGGTGCATGTGAACCCGATCGACCGGGAAATCCTGGTGCTGCGATTTGTCGCAGAGCTGGAATTCCAGGAGATCGCGGACATCATGCACATGGGCCTGAGCGCCACGAAGATGCGCTACAAGCGTGCGCTCGACAAGCTTAGAGAGAAATTTGCAGGCCTGGCTGAAACTTAGTTGTCAGCAAATACCTCTAACCAATCGGCAAGTTCTGCTAGACTTGCCGTCGAGTTGTCCCCCCGGATTTTGGTGGGACTGCTTAACTATCACCAGATGGGGATTTAACGGATGAAATTGAAAAACACCTTGGGCTTGGCCATTGGCTCGCTCGTGGCCGCTACTTCGTTCGGCGTTCTGGCTCAAGGCCAAGGCGCTGTCGAAATCGAAGGCAACGTCACCAAGCAGTACTACGACAGCGAACGTAACTTCAAGAACGACGGCACCAACCCAGGTGTCCGCCTCGGTTACTTCCTGACCGACGACGTCTCCCTGGACCTGGGCTACAACGAGACCCACAACGCGCGTGGCGAAGTCTTCAACAAAGACATCAAAGGCTCCAAGACCAAGCTGGACGCCACCTACCACTTCGGTACCGTCGGTGACGCCCTGCGTCCGTACGTTTCCGCTGGTTTCGCTCACGAGAGCCTGGGCCAGGCCACTCGTAACGGCCGTGACCACTCCACCTTCGCCAACGTTGGCGCTGGCGCCAAGTGGTACATCACCGACATGTTCTTCGCCCGTGCCGGCGTCGAAGCCATGTACAACATCGACAACGGCAACACCGAGTGGGGCCCGACCGTCGGTCTGGGTCTGAACTTCGGTGGTAGCGGTGGCCAGAAAGCCGCTCCTGCGCCGGCTCCGGTCGCCGAAGTCTGCTCCGACAGCGACAACGATGGCGTCTGCGACAACGTCGACAAGTGCCCTGACACCCCAGCCAACGTTACCGTTGACGCTGATGGCTGCCCGGCTGTTGCCGAAGTCGTTCGCGTTGAACTGGACGTCAAGTTCGACTTCGACAAGTCGGTCGTCAAGCCAAACAGCTACGGCGACATCAAGAACCTGGCTGACTTCATGAAGCAGTACCCACAGACCACCACCACCGTGGAAGGTCACACTGACTCCGTCGGCCCAGACGCTTACAACCAGAAGCTGTCCGAGCGTCGTGCCAACGCTGTCAAGCAAGTCCTGACCCAGCAGTACGGCATCGAATCGAGCCGTGTTGACTCGGTTGGCTACGGTGAGACCCGTCCGGTCGCCGACAACGCCACCGAAGCTGGTCGCGCCGTCAACCGTCGCGTAGAAGCTCAGGTAGAAGCCCAGGCCAAGTAATTGGTTTGACGCTTCACGAAAAACCCGGCCTTGGCCGGGTTTTTCTTTGCCTGCGATTTCTCGCGAATGCGCTCAGGGCTTGAGCAGTACCAGCAACAACACCATGTTCAACAGCAGTGACACCAACCCAATCGTTCGCCATACCTTCAACGGCTCGCGCTCCAGCAGCGGCCGTGGCCGCTCGGTCAGCTCCTGGCGATCTCCCCGCTCCAGCAACAGCAACCACTGCTCTGCGGTCTCGAACCGCTGGGCGGGGTCTGCCGCCACCGCCTGCAACAGGTTACGCTGCAACCATTCCGGTAGATCCGGTCGATAACGCGCCGGGTTCACTGGCGTACCGAAACGCGGCCGCTGGAACGCCTCGACCTCGCCGTAGGGGTAATGGCCTGTGAGCAGGTGGTAAAGCGTCACGCCCACGGCATACAGGTCCTGGCGCGGCGCGGGGGGCAGGCCGTCGAAGGCTTCCGGGGCGAGGAACGAGGGTGTGCCCGGCACTGCATGGGGCGGGTCTTCGCAAAGCCCGGGGCAGTACGCCAGCCCAAAGTCCAGCAGGCGCAACTGGCCATCGCTGCCGTAGTGCAGGTTCTCCGGCTTGATGTCGCGGTGCAGCAGGTTGCGCCGATGCAGCACGCCGACGGCCTGCAGCAGCTGGCGGGCGACCTCCAGCCATTGCGCCAGCGGCAGCGGGGGCTGTCCGCTGAGGGGCGTGCCGGGGTAATCGCGCATTAGGTAGTACAGGTGCTGGCGTTGACTGGCCGGGTGCACCTCAGGGAAGTGACGGCCGGCGACACGGCGCAGGAACCACTCTTCCAGCAACAACGCCTGGGCGGCCCCGGGCTCCTGGTCGCGTGACTGCGGCAGGGTCTTGAGCAGCCAGGGTTGGCCGTGCGGGTCGCGGACCCGGTACAGCAGCGATTGCCGACTCTGGGCCAGCAGCCCGTCGACTTGCCAGCCATCGATCGACTGGCCGTCACGCAACGCGCCTGGCAGCGGCCAGTGCTGGAGTTGCGCCAGCGTGTCGCCCAGATTGCTGGCGCCCAGCTGATCCACTCGCACCAGCAAGGCGCTGGCGTTGTCCTGGCTGCCGCAATGGTGGGCACTGGCCACCAGGGTTTCGGCGGCCATCTGCAGGTCGGGTTGTTCGCGCAGGATCGCGCGGATGTGCGCATCGCCCAGGCTGGCCCACACGCCGTCGCTGAGCAGCACGAAGCACTCGCCCTCGCGCAGGTCGCCTTCCAGGTAGTCCACCAGCAGTTGCTGGTCCAGCCCCAGCGCGCGCTTGAGCACATGCTGCATGCCGGGCTGGTCCCAGACGTGGTCTTGGCTCAGGCAGTGCAGCTGGTCGGCTTGCCAGCGATACACCCGGCAATCGCCGACATGGGCCAGGGTGAATCGCCGACCGCGCAGCACCAGGGCGCTGAGGGTGGTCAGCAGTGGCTGGCCATTGCCTTGGGCACGCAACCAGCGGTTCTGCGCCGTGAGCAGGCGCTCCAGCGCCTGCGTCACGCCCCAGGTGGCGGGCGTGGCGTAGTAGTCCAAGGCCAGGGCCTGCAGGCTGGAGCGCGCCGCCAGGCCACCGTCGGCGCACTGGCTGACGCCGTCGGCCAGCGCGCACAAGTAACCTTTGCTGGCGGCCAGCTCCGGCGCGGGGGTCACCAGGCGCAGGGCGTCCTGGTTTTCCGGGCGAGGTCCGGTGGCGCTGGCCTGGGCGAAGCTCAGTTGCAGGCTCATGGCGCGGCCTCAGACCCGCGCGGCGGTGATCGCCGCCGAGCCCCAGGTGGTGCGCCAGCGTTGCTTGACACCATGCAGGCCGACCCAGGCCAGCAGGCCGAGGCTGGCGAACAGCCACAGGCCGAGCTGGTAGTCGCCGGTATGCTGCTTGATGGTGCCCAGGCCTGCGGCAAGCAGGAAACCGCCGATGCCGCCAGCCATGCCGATCAGCCCGGTCATCACGCCGATCTCCTGACGGAAGCGCTGTGGTACTAGCTGGAACACCGCGCCATTGCCGGCGCCCAATCCGAGCATGGCACTGACGAACAGGGCCAGGGCCGCTGCCGCGCTGGGCAGGTTGAAGCCCACTGCGGCGATGCACACGGCGGCCACGCCGTACATCGCCAGCAGGGTACGGATCCCGCCGAAGCGATCGGCCAGGGCGCCGCCGAGCGGGCGCATCAGGCTGCCGGCGAACACGCAGGCGGCAGTGTAGTAGCCGGCGGTCACCGGGCTCAGGCCGTACTGGTCGCTGAAGTAGCCGGGCAGGGCGCTGGCCAGGCCGATGAAGCCGCCGAAGGTCACACTGTAGAAGAACATGAACCACCAGCTGTCGCGATCACCCAATGCCTTGAGGTAGTCGGCCATTGCCTTGGGCCTTGGACGTTGCGGTGCATTGCGCGCCAGCAGGGCGAACAGGACGAGGGTCAGCAGCAAGGGCAGCAGGGCGAAGCCGAACACATTGTTCCAGCCGAAGCCCGCCGCCAGCGCCGGGGCCAGCAGCGCGGCGAACACCGTGCCGGAGTTGCCGGCGCCGGCGATGCCCATGGCCTTGCCCTGGTGCTGGGGCGGATACCACTGCGAGGCCAGCGGCAGGGATACGGCGAACGAGGCCCCGGCAAAGCCGAGGAACACGCCCAGCAGCAACGCCTGCTCGTAGCTGTGAACGCCCAGCTGCCAGGCGCAGGCCAGGGCGACGATCACGATGACCTGGCCGATCAGCCCGGCGGTCTTGGGCGACAGGCGATCGACCAGTAGTCCCATGGCAAAGCGCAGCACCGCGCCGGCCAGAATCGGCGTGGCCACCATCAGGCCCCGTTGCTGGGCGCTAAGCTGCAGGTCGGCGGCGATCTGCACCGCCAGGGGGCCGAGCAGGTACCAGACCATGAAGCTCAGGTCGAAATACAGGAAGGCGGCGAACAGGGTGGGCACATGCCCGGATTTCCAGAAGCTCGTATTCATCGAACACCTCGTTGGGCGCGGAAACGAAAAGACGTCGCTGCCCGGTCCACGGCCGTGGAAGGGCGAGCGACGTCTTTGTCGGGGGTATGGGGCAACCGCCGTTGGCTACCGGGGCGATTTCAGCAAGAGCCGGGCCAAGTCTGGTGGCGTCAGCCCAGTATCTCCGACATTGCGATGATCTGTTCCGCCACTTGGATCAGCTTCTGCTGGCGGCTCATGGCCTGGCGGCGCATCAGGGTGTAGGCGTGTTCCTCGTTGCAGTCCTTCATCTTCATCAGCAGGCCCTTGGCCTGCTCGATGCGCTTGCGCTCGGCCAACTGCTGGTCGCGGGCCAGCAACTGGGCCTTGAGCGCCTGGTCGCTTTCGAAGCGGGCCATGGCCACGTCGAGGATCGGTTGCAGGCGCGTGGCCTGGATGCCCTCGACGATGTAGGCGCTGACCCCGGCCTGGATCGCCTGGCGCATCACGCCGGGGTCATGCTCGTCGGTGAACAGCACGATAGGGCGCGGGCGGTCGCGGCTGACCAGCACCACCTGCTCCATCACGTCACGGCCTGGTGACTCGGTATCGATCAGCACCACGTCCGGGTGCACTGTTTCGACACAGGCGGGCAGGTCGATGCTCAGGCTGCCGGCCTCGATTACTTCGAAGCCGGCCTCGATCAGGGCAGCCTTGAGGCGGCCGACCTTTTTTTCCGTGTCGTCGATCAGCAGGATGCGCAGCATGCCCGTGTCCTCAGCGACGGACGCGGGCGTCGGGCGCCGCGTCCAGGGCGTGCAAGTGGAAGCTGCGCGCATAACCATGGGGGTCGCTGCCGTCCCAGCGGCTGCCGTCTATCAGCAGGCTGCTGCGCATGGGCGGGTCGGCGCAGGGTACGCCCAGCGCCGTGGCGGCCTCGCGGTACAGCGCCAACTGCTGCACCTGGCTGGCGACCTCCAGGTAGTCCGGGTCGTCACGCAGCAGGCCCCAGCGGCGGAACTGGGTCATGAACCACATGCCGTCGGACAGGTACGGCAGGTTGGCCCGACCCTGGTCGAACAGGCGCAGGCCGTGAGGGTCGTGCCAGCGATGGCCCAGGCCGTCCTGGTAGTCGCCGAGCAGGCGCGGCTCGATGCTGCCGACCGGGGTGTCCAGGTAGGCGCTACCACTGAGCAGTTGCGCGGTACCACGGCGGTTCTCCTGACTCTGCTCGATGAAGCGCGCGGCGGCGAGTACCGACTTGATCAGTGCCCGGGCGCTGTTGGGGTACTGTTCGACGAAGCCGTGGGCACTGGCCAGGACCTTTTCCGGATGATCGGGCCAGATCGACTGGCTGGTGGCCAGGGTGAAGCCCTGCCCCTTGGCGAGGGCATCCGCCGACCAGGGTTCGCCGACACAGAAGCCGTCGATGCGCCCGGCCTGCAGGTGGGCGGCCATCTGCGCCGGGGGCACTACCACGCTGGTGACGTCGTGCAGCGGGTGGATGCCCTGGCTGGCGAGCCAATAGTACAGCCACAGGGCATGGGTGCCGGTGGGAAAGGTCTGGGCGAAGGTCAATCGCGCACCCTGCTGGTGCACCAGCCGCTCCAGTGCCTCGGGGCTGGTCACGCCCTTGCGTTGCAGTGCAGGGGATAGGTTGATGGCCTGGGCGTTCTGGTTCAGGCCCATGAGCACGGCCAAGGGGCTGGCAGGTGCGCCGCCGATGCCCAGGTGTACTGCGTACACCAGGCCATAGAGGCAGTGGGCGGCATCCAGCTCGCCACTGACCAGCCTGTCGCGCAGCCCGGCCCAGGAGGCCTGGCGGCGCAGGTTGAGGGTCAGGCCGAACTGCTGGGCGAAGCCCTGGGTGGCAGCGACCACCACCGAGGCGCAGTCGGTCAGGGCCATGAAGCCGATGTCCAGGCTGGGCTTTTCCGGCGCGTCGCTGCCGTTGACCCAGGCCAGGGGCGTTGTCGGGAGGGCTGTGTTCACGAAAATCCTCGGACGGTCGCGGATGGCTGCATGCAACAGACTTAGCAACCCATGTGCCATGGCCCTGTCGCCCCGGCGGCGCGCTGGCTATAATCGCCCCCTCACACACCGCGAGTCCGCCCGCCCATGTATACCCTGGCCCGCCAGCTGCTGTTCAAGCTCTCCCCGGAAACCTCCCACGACCTCTCACTGGACCTGATCGGCGCCGGTGGCCGCCTTGGGCTCAACGGCCTGCTGTGCAAGCAGCCGGCGGCGTTGCCGGTGACGGTGATGGGCTTGAACTTCGCCAACCCGGTTGGCCTGGCCGCCGGCCTGGACAAGAACGGCGCGGCCATCGACGGCTTTGCCCAGCTGGGCTTCGGCTTCGTCGAGATCGGCACCGTGACGCCGCGTCCGCAGCCGGGCAATCCCAAGCCACGGCTGTTCCGCCTGCCGGAGGCCACGGCCATCATCAATCGCATGGGCTTCAACAACCTGGGCGTCGATAACCTGCTGGCGCGGGTACGTGCCGCGAAGTACACCGGTGTGCTGGGCATCAACATCGGCAAGAACTTCGACACCCCGGTCGAGCGTGCCCAGGACGACTACCTGATCTGCCTGGAGAAGGTCTACAACGACGCCAGCTACATCACCGTCAACGTCAGCTCGCCGAATACCCCGGGCCTGCGTTCGTTGCAGTTCGGCGACTCGCTCAAGCAACTGCTCGATGCCCTGGCCGAGCGCCGCGAGCAGCTGGCGCAGGCGAACGGCAAGCGCGTACCGCTGGCGATCAAGATCGCGCCGGACATGAGTGACGAGGAGACCGCCCTGGTGGCTGCGGCGCTGGTCGAGTCGGGGATGGATGCGGTGATCGCCACCAATACCACCCTGGGGCGCGAGGGTGTCGAAGGCCTGCCGTATGGCGGCGAGGCCGGCGGCTTGTCGGGTGCGCCGGTGCTGGAGAAGAGTACCCACACGGTGAAGGTGCTCGCTGGTGAGCTGGGCGGCAAGCTGCCGATTATCGCTGCGGGCGGGATCACCGAGGGGCGCCATGCGGCCGAGAAGATTGCCGCAGGGGCGAGCCTGGTGCAGATCTATTCGGGCTTCATCTATAAAGGCCCGGCGCTGATCCGCGAAGCAGTGGATGCCATTGCCGCGATGCCAAGGTAGTTTCGAGGGACATTTCGCGCATTGATGCAGGACAAGGGCATAAAAAAGGGCCCCTTCAAAGGGGCCCCTGGGCCGCAGCCCGCCGCCCGGATAGGGCGCGCATGGTGACTCGAATTCAGTGTCCTCGTTCAGCCAACGGCGTGATTTTCGTTGAGTCTATGAATGCCAGCGGTGCCGGTCATGCCATCCCAGTTGTCGCCGCGACCTTCGCGCCAGCCGTTGATCCAGGCTTGGCGTACAGAGGGTAGATTGAAGGGGCAAAGTTCGCGGGATTTGCCGGTGACCCCATACTGGTAGCCACGTGAATATGCTCTTTCCAACGGATCACGCTTAAGTCTTCTCATAGGGTGTTGCCCTCACTTGTTGACTGTAATGTCCCGTCGGCCTCTCCGAGGCCGGGCAGAATCGTTCTGCCGGTGTGCGCCCGCTGCCGGCGTCGCGGGCTGGAAGTGCCGCCCCGTTGCGGTGCGGCCTGAGATCAGTTCTAACGAATGCGAGTCACAGTGTGAATGATCGATTTGTCATAAGGACGTAACCTTTCCTAGGGTGACGGGATAAGTAAATAAATGCGACTCAACCTTGTTTGCCGTTGAGCCCGCTATGATCAGGGTTTGGTCAACCTTGACGTCAATTGGCCAGCGTTGCTGGTTGATGACAGAAGTATTTGGTAATGCGACGAAGGGTCACATCTGCACCCTGCGTCCACGCAATTTTCATACTGCCCGACGATCTAAGCTTTTTGCGCCATCCGGCGAAGGAGTGATCGACCGGGCGGCCAGGCCTGGCGAGCGTTTCGCCGGGCCACCCGGACGCCTGCTGGAAAGGCGTGCGGGCAAACAGCGGCAGCCGATGCGTCGGCTTGCCATCTACCTAGCCAAAGGCTCTGGATTGCACATGTCGGACCGTTTCGAACTTTACCTTACCTGCCCCAAGGGTCTTGAAGGCCTGCTCGCCGAGGAGGCCCGCCAACTGGGGCTGAACGAGGTGCGTGAGCACACCTCGGCCATTCGCGGCGACGCCGACATGGAAACCGCCTACCGCCTGTGCCTCTGGTCACGCCTGGCCAACCGCGTGTTGCTGGTGCTCAAACGCTTCTCGATGAAAAACGCCGACGACCTGTACGACGGCGTGCATGCTGTCGACTGGGCCGACCACCTGGCGGCCGACGGTACCCTGGCGGTGGAGTTCAGCGGCCATGGCTCGGGCATCGACAACACCCACTTCGGCGCCCTCAAGGTCAAGGATGCGATCGTCGACAAGCTGCGCAACCGCGAAGGCCTGCGCCCGTCGGTGGAGAAGGTCGACCCGGATGTGCGCGTACACCTGCGCCTGGACCGTGGCGAGGCGATTCTGTCCCTCGACCTGTCCGGCCACAGCCTGCACCAGCGTGGCTATCGCCTGCAGCAGGGTGCTGCGCCCCTGAAGGAAAACCTGGCGGCGGCGGTGCTGATCCGCGCCGGCTGGCCACGCATCGCGGCCGAGGGCGGCGCCCTGGCCGACCCGATGTGCGGCGTAGGTACCTTCCTGGTCGAGGCGGCGATGATCGCCGCCGATATCGCACCCAACCTCAAGCGCGAGCGCTGGGGTTTCAGCGCCTGGCTCGGCCATGTGCCGGCGCTGTGGCGCAAGGTATACGACGAGGCCCAGGCCCGTGCCCAGGCCGGCCTGGCCAAGCCACCGCTGTGGATCCGCGGCTATGAGGCCGACCCACGGCTGATCCAGCCCGGGCGCAACAACGTCGAGCGCGCGGGTCTCGGCGACTGGGTGAAGATCTACCAGGGCGAAGTGGCCAGCTTCGAGCCGCGTCCGGACCAGAACCAGAAAGGCCTGGTGATCAGCAACCCGCCGTACGGCGAGCGCCTGGGCGACGAAGCCAGCCTGCTGTACCTCTACCAGAACCTCGGCGAGCGCCTGCGCCAGGCCTGCATGGGCTGGGAGGCGGCGGTGTTCACCGGTGCGCCGGAACTGGGCAAGCGCATGGGTATCCGCAGCCACAAGCAATATGCCTTCTGGAACGGCGCGTTGCCGTGCAAGCTGTTGCTGTTCAAGGTCCAGCCCGACCAGTTCGTCACCGGTGATCGTCGTTCGGTCCAGGCCGAGGCGGCTGAGGGCGAGCCTCGTCGCCAGGCCCCGGTGGCCAGCGAGCCGGCGCGCCTGTCGGAAGGCGCGCAGATGTTCGCCAACCGCCTGCAGAAGAACTTCAAGCAACTGGCCAAATGGGCTCGCCGCGAGAAGGTCGATTGCTACCGTGTATACGATGCCGACATGCCCGAGTACGCCCTGGCGGTCGACCTGTATCACGACTGGGTGCACGTGCAGGAGTATGCGGCGCCGCGTTCGATCGATCCGGACAAGGCCCAGGCACGTCTGCTCGATGCGCTGAGCGCGATTCCCCAGGCCCTCGGTGTCGATCCGCAGCGCGTGGTGCTCAAGCGCCGGGAACGCCAGACCGGCACCCGCCAATATGAGCGCCAGGCCACCGAAGGACGCTTCCAGGAGGTCAATGAGGGCGGCGTCAAGCTGCTGGTCAACCTCACCGACTACCTGGACACCGGGCTGTTCCTCGATCACCGCCCGATGCGCATGCGCATCCAGCGCGAGGCGGCGGGCAAGCGCTTCCTCAACCTGTTCTGCTACACCGCCACGGCCACCGTGCATGCGGCCAAGGGCGGCGCGCGCAGCACCACCAGCGTGGACCTGTCGAAGACCTACCTGGACTGGGCACGGCGCAACCTGTCGCTCAACGGTTTCTCCGAGCGCAACCGCCTGGAGCAGGGTGATGTCATGGCCTGGCTGGAGAATGCCCAGGACAGCTACGACCTGATTTTCATCGACCCGCCGACCTTCTCCAACTCCAAGCGCATGGAAGGGGTGTTCGACGTGCAGCGCGACCATGTGCAGCTGCTCGACCTGGCCATGGCGCGCCTGGCCCCGGGCGGAGTGCTGTACTTCTCCAACAACTTCCGCAAGTTCCAGCTCGACGAGCACCTGGCGACGCGGTACGTGGTGGAAGAGATCAGCGCCCAGACCCTGGACCCGGACTTCGCCCGCAACAACCGCATCCACCGCGCCTGGCAGCTGCGTCTGCGCTGAACCGACGAGGTACGTGGCACGCCTGCTGGCCAGTGGCTATAAATCAGGACAGGGCGGGACAACACGCAGGACGCTGACGTTGGTTGGAGTCCTCTATGTCGAACCCGGGCGTACCTGTGAAGCGGCTTGGCCTGCTCGGCGACGAGTTGTCGGCCTGGGGCGTGGCCCTGGCGGCGCTGGTCGCCGGGGCGTTGCTCACGGCGGCCCTGGCGATCGCCACCCAGACCTTCTACCAGCAGCAGCTGCGCCAGCGCTTCGAGCTGCTGGCCGGCGAGCGCTACAGCCGTATCGCCGAGCGTTTCGAGGAACAGGCGCAGCGCCTGGATGGCCTGCGCCGGTTCTTCGCCTATTCCACTGACATCACCCCCCTCGAGTTCGATGGCTACGCACGTCCCTTGCTGCACCGCACCCAAGCCTACTCCTGGGCACCGCGGGTAGAGGCGGCGCAGCGCGAGGACTTCGAGCGGCGCGCGAGTGCCTCGCTCGGCCAGCCTTACCAGATACGCGACCTGGACGACCAAGGTGCTTGGCAGGCAGCGCCTGCGCGCGATCATTACTATCCGATCCTGTACACCCAGGCGGCGAGCCGCCAGGCCCAGCCCTATGGTTTCGACCTGGGCGGACAGCCCCTGCGCGCCGCGACCCTGGCCCGCGCCGCGAGCCCTGGCAGCATGGCGGTGTCGGCGCCGCTGGACATGATCAATGTCCAGCCGGACTATACTCGCGGCCTATTGATTGTCGCCCCGGTGTTCACTGATGGGGCGCCCAGGGACGAGCCTCCCCGAGGTTATGTCATGGCCTTGCTGAGCCTGCATCAGCTGATCGCCGAGAGCCTGCCGACGGTGGCCGACGACAACCTGGTGGTGCGCATTCTCGACCTGTCCACGGAGGGTGGGCACGAGTTGCTTTTTGATTCGGGGATGGCGCCAGTGCGCATGGGCTTTACCAGCAGTCACCTGCTGCATCTTGCCGATCACCACTACCAACTCGATATTCACCCCAGCCAGGGTTTTCTCGCCGCCAACCGCTCATCGGCGGTGCCGGTGGTGGCGTTGCTCGGCGGTCTGCTCAGTGTGTTGCTGGCGCTACTGCTGTACAGCCTGTTCAGTCAGCGCCAGCGCGCCCTGGGCCTGGTGGCTCGGCGCACTGCCGAGCTGCGCATCAGCGAGCAGTCATTGCGCGAGACCCACAATCAATTGCGCAGTGTGCTCGATGCCGCGACCCAGGTGGCGATCATCGCTACCAGCCTGCGCGGGATGATCGGCACGTTCAACGCGGGCGCTGAACGCATGCTGGGTTATTCGGCCAGCGAAGCACTGGGTCAGTTGCGTCTGGAAGATCTGGTCTTGCCCGACGAGTTGCACCAGCGGGCTCATGCCTTGAGCGTACGCTTCGGCCGTGAGGTCGGCGCGGGCCAGGCGATGTTCGCCGAGACAGTGCAGGAGGGCGGCGCGGAGCCGGCGGACTGGACACTGGTGCGCAAGGATGGCAGCCACCTGCTGGCCAATATGCTGGTGACGGCGGTGCTGGACGAGCAGGGGCTGTGGGTGGGTTACCTGGCAATCTGCATCGATGTCACCGAGCGGCGCCGGGTGCACGAAGCCCTGGCGGCCCGTGATCGGCTGCTGGAAAAGCTCAGCGCCGAGGTGCCTGGCGGGATCTACCAGTATCGCCTGGACGCCGATGGACATTCCTGTTTCCCCTACGCCAGCCAGGGCCTGTACGACATCTACGAGGTGGACCTGGCGTTTCTGCGCCAGGACGCCGCGGCGGTATTCGAGCGTATCCATCCGGACGACCTGGAGCGGGTGCGGCGCTCGGTGCGTTACTCCGCCGAGTACCTGACGCCGTGGCGGGAGGAGTACCGGGTTTGCCTGCCACGGGCGGGGTTGCGTTGGGTGCGGGGGGAGGCAACGCCGGAGATCGGCGAGCACGGCAGCACGCTCTGGCATGGGTACCTGACCGATATCTCGGACCTCAAGCGGGTGGAGGAGGAGCTGCGGGCGCTGTCGGTGACCGATGCGCTGACCGGGATCTACAACCGGCGGTATTTCCAGGAGCGGTTGCGTAACGAGCTGGACCGGGCCCAGCGGGATGGGTTGGACCTGGCAGTGATCATGCTGGATATCGATCACTTCAAGCGGATCAACGATCAGTTCGGGCATGCGGTGGGGGATCATGTGCTGCGCAGCCTTTGCCAGCGGATCGGGCAGCGGCTGCGGCGCACTGATGTGTTTTGTCGGTTGGGGGGGGAGGAGTTCATGGTGTTGTGTCCGGGGAGCAATGCCGAGCAGGCGCGGATGTTGGCGCAGGAGTTGTGGCAGGGGGTGCGGAGTGTGCCGGTGGAGGGGGTGGGGCGGGTGACGGCGAGCTTTGGTGTGGCGGGGTGGCGGGTTGGGGAGGGGGCGGATGCGTTGTTGTTGCGGGCGGATGCTGGGGTTTATGTGGCCAAGCAGGGGGGAAGGGATCGGGTTGAGGGGGAGTTGTCTTGAGTTAAGCTTGATCTGTTGTTTGGTTGTTTGGTTGTTTGGTTGTTTGGTTGTTTGGTTGTTTGGTTGTGTTGAAGGTTTTATGCGCATTCATTTGTGATGTCGACGCATAGTCACCTTTCCGCCCTTACGGCGGGTTACTTTGGTCGTGGCCAAAGTAACCAAAGCCGTGGCGCTCCATTCATCCGGCCCCTGCGCTGCGCTCCGGGGTCCCCTCACTCCGGCCTTGCTCCCGGGAGGACCGCGCTGCAGGGCCCATCCTGGGCCCCAGCGCTTGACGGGCATCCATGCCCGTCACCTCC